>JBHEMN010000173.1:0-4755 GCA_046262575.1 Jatrophihabitantaceae bacterium | reverse complement strand
GCGCTTGCCGACGAGCAACAGCAAGCCGCGGCGGCTGTGGTGGTCGTGCTTGTGGAACTTCAGGTGCTCAGTGAGGTCGCTGATGCGGCGCGAGAGCATCGCAACCTGGGCCTCGGCCGAACCGGTGTCGTTCTCGACGGAGCCGTACTCGGCGATGAGCTGTTTCTTGACGTCGCTTGCCAGGGGCACGGACGACTCCTTGTCGTGTCGGTGCAGGGCGCCCCACCGGAATGAGTCACGGCGGAATGGGTGTACGCACGCTGCGCGGGGCGCGCTTTCGCGCGACCGAGCGCTACGTTACCAGCGACGCGCCGACTGCGACCAATCCGCCACCGGCCGGCCCGAGCCGGAGTGCCTCAGATCATCAGGTCCCGGGTGCGCTCGACGTCCTGGTGCATCTGCGCCACGAGGGCGTCGACGTCGTCGAACTTCTCCATGCCGCGCAGCCGGGCGACGAATTCAATACCCACCGCGTCGCCGTAGAGGTCGCCGTCGAAGTCCAGCAGATAGGCCTCGACCCGGCGCTGCCGGATCTCGAAGGTGGGATTGGTCCCCACCGAGATGGCGGCAACGCCTAGCGGTGCTCCAGGGATCGTGCGACCCCATTCGTCGAGCCGGACGGCCCGCCCGGCGTAGACGCCGTCGGCGGGGACCGCCGCCCAGGCATCCGTGCGCAGGTTGGCCGTCGGGAAGCCTAGCTCGCGCCCGCGCTGGTCGCCCCGCTCGACGACACCGTCGACGCGGTGGGCTCTGCCGAGCGCTTGCGCGGCCCCCCGCATGTCACCGGCCTGCACGCAGGAGCGCACATAGGTTGCACTCAGGGGCGTGTCGCCGTCGCGCAGCAGCGGGATGCCATGGGCGGTGAAGCCGAACGTTTCGCCCAGCCTGGTCAGCAGCGCGACGTCGCCGGCGGCCTTGTGCCCGAAACGGAAGTTGTCGCCGACTATCACCGCGGACGCGTGCAACTGCGCGACCAGGGCGTGGTGCGCGAACTCGTCGGGGGGCATGCGGGAAAACTCGAGCGTGAACGGGAGGGCACAGAACACGTCCGCGCCGAGCTGCTCGATCAGCTCCGCACGCCGGACGATGCTGGTCAGCACGGGAGGGTGGGAGCCTGGCCGCACCACCTCCGATGGATGCGGGACGAACGTGAGCAGCACGCTGGGTACGCCGCGTCGCTCGGCGATCTCGACGGCCTCGCCGATGATCTCAGCATGGCCGAGGTGCACGCCGTCGAAGACCCCGATCGTGACGACACAGTGGCCCCAGCCGGTGGGTACCGCGTCGAGTCCTCGCCAGCGCTGCACGTCGAGTGAGCCTAGTGGCGTGCCTCGGGTGGGCGCGGAGCAAGGCTCGTTATCCGGCCGGGGCGAACACCAGCACCGGCTTGGCCCGGTCGCCGGCTTCCACGAGCAGCGCCACCACCGTGCCGTCCGGAGCGAGGGCCCCGTGCGTGCCGCGGATCCCCCGGGCCACGAGGGACCTGCCGAAGGACACGGCGCGCACCTCGTCGTCGTCGAGCTCGCGCACCGGGAGGACGGCGCGGACTGCCTCGGCGAGCGACAGCGTCACCGGGTCGGCCAGCTGCGCCAACGCGTCGAGGGTGTGCGCCTGCGCGAGCGTGAACGGCCCGACGCGGGTCCGGCGCAGCGCGGTGAGGTGCCCACCGACTTCCAACGCGGCGCCCAGGTCGCGGGCCAGCGCGCGCACGTACGTGCCCGAGGAACACTCGACCTCGACAGCCACGTCGAGCAGGTCCCGGGTCGGGCGGGCGAAATCCAGCGCCTGGAAGCGGGCGACGGTAATCGGCCGCGCGGCCAACTCCACGGCCTCGCCGGCGCGCACCCGCTGGTAGGCACGCTGGCCGTCGACCTTGATGGCAGACACGGAACTAGGGACCTGCAGCAGGTCGCCAGTCATCGGCGTCATCGCGGCGCGCACCGCGACTTCGTCGATTGCCGCCGCTGACCGCGTCGACACGATGTCGCCTTCGGCGTCGTCGGTGCCGGTGGCCTGCCCGAGGCGGATCGTCGCGAGGTAGGCCTTGTCGGTGAGCACGAGGTGGTGCAGGAGGCGGGTGGCCTTGTCGACGCCCAGGACCAGCACTCCCGTGGCCATCGGGTCCAGCGTCCCGGCGTGCCCGACTCGACGGGTTCTCGCGAGCCGGCGCAATCGGCTGACTACGTCGTGCGACGTCAAACCCGCGGGCTTGTCGACGATGACCAGTCCGTCGGTCATGCGTGTGCTCCCAGTACCACCCATTTGTTGCCGCGAGTGCGCGTGAGCATGCCGACGAGGCGCACGGCGATGAACGCGGCCAGCCCGGCCCACACCCCGCCGAGTCCCCAGTGCCAACGCAAGGCGGCGATGTTGAGTGGGGCGAACGCGAACACTGCGGCGAGCACCGTGATCGTGCGCATGAAGCCGACGTCACCCGCACCGATCAACACCCCGTCCAAAGCGAACACCACACCGGCGGCCGGCAGCATGGCGACGAACCACGGCCACAGCACATGCGTTTGGTGGATCACGGCGTCGGAGGAGCTGAACGCGAGTGGGATCAACGCCCAGCCGGCGGCGTAGAGGACCCCGAAGCCGAACCCCGCGCAGAGGCCCCACCGGGCCACCTGCCAGGCCAGCCGGCGCGCGAGCGCGGCATCCTCGCCGCCGAGCGCGGCGCCCACCAGTGACTGTGCGGCGATCGCGAACGAGTCCAGCAACAGGGCGGTGAACTCCCACAACTGCAGGCCGATCTGGTGGGCCGCGATGTGGGCGGTGCCCATGCGGGACGCGACCCCGGCTGCCGTCAGGAAGGCGACCTGGAATGCGCCTGCGCGCACTATCAGATCCCGGCCCACGACGGCCTGCGCTCGGATGACTGCAGGATCCGGCCGCAGCGACGTCGCCGCGCGGCTCAACGAGCGCAGGAACAAGGCGCCGCCCACAGCCTGCGCCCCCACGTTGGCGATCGCGGATCCCTGCAGGCCGAGGCCGGCCGAATAGACGAGCAGTGGCGAGGCCAGTGCCGACAACGCGTTGGCGAACAGCACGATCCGCACCGGCTCCCGCGTGCGCTGAACCCCGCGCATCCACCCGTTTCCGGCCAGGACGAGCAGGACGCCCGGCATACCGATCACGGCGATGCGCAACCAGGACTCGGCGGCGTGCTGGGTTGGGCCGGTGCCCCCGGCGAGCAGGGTGGTCATGGGCCCGGCGAAGGCCTCGCCGAGCGCCACGATGAGAGCCCCGATGCCCAACGCGAGCCATGAAGCCTGCACGCCTTCGTTGACGGCCGCCTCGACCCGGCCGGCGCCGAACCGGCGCGCCGCGCGTCCCGTCGTGCCGTACTCGACGAACGTGCCCATGATCGTCAGCACGGCCATCACCGCCGCAGCCACGCCCAGGCCGGCCAGCGGCGTGGCGCCCAGGTGGCCGACCACCGCGGTGTCCACCAGCAGGTACAGCGGTTCGGCTGCCAGCACCACGAACGCCGACCCGGTCAGGACCAGCAGCCGCCGCGCCGTCAGGTCCCCCACCGCGGGCGTCACCCGCTCATCCTCTCGCACCCACCGACCCGGGCAGCCACACCTCGGGTAGGGCTCAGGGCTCGTCCTCGGCGGGGTCGTTCTCGCGGGGCTTTCGGTACGGGTCCGGATCACCGGCCGGCACGGCGCCTTCGCGAACCGCTTCAACCTTCGCGTCAGCCTCAGCCGCCACCGCAAGCAGGTCCTCGATCTGCTTGGCCGTTTCGGGTATTGCGTCGAGCACGAAGGTCAGCGTGGGCGTGAAGCGCACGCCCGTCTGGCGGCCGACCTCACTGCGCAGTACGCCCTTCGCCGACTCCAGCGCCATCGCCGACGCCGCCCGGTCGTCCTGCGTTCCGAACACGGTGTAGAACAGCGTCGCGTCGTGCAGGTCGCCGGTGACGCGCACATCAGTGATCGTCACCATGCCCAGTCGCGGGTCCTTGACCTGTGTCTCGATTCCGGTGGCGACGATCTGCTTGATCCGCCCGGCCATCCGCCGGGCTCTGGCCTCGTCGGCCATGTCGTTCTCCCTACTCAGACGGTCAGTCCAGATCTTCGTCGTCGAGCACGCGCCGGCGAGCAGACAGCAGCTCGAGGTCCGGGCGGCCCGCCACGAAGCGTTCGCAGGCATCGAGCACCTCGACGGCGTGCGCATGTGTCGAGGTGACCACCGCCACCGCCACTTCGGCGCGCCGATGCAGGTCCTGGCCGCCCGTCTCGGCGGCCGCCACCTCGAAGCGGCGTCGCAGTTCGGAGACGATGGGCCGGACCACGGCGCGCTTCTGCTTGAGCGAATGCACGTCCCCGAGCAGCACGTCGACCGCCAGCGTGCCGACGACCACGACTGTCCATCCTTCCGCGCGAAACTTGTCGCCCTTGGCCCGTTACTCGCGCGGTTTTTCGCGCAGCTCGTACGTCTCGATGACGTCCTCGATCTTGATGTCGTTGAACGAACCGAGCCCAATGCCGCATTCGTAACCGTCGCGGACTTCGGTCGCATCGTCCTTGAAGCGGCGCAGCGACTCGACGGTCAGGTTCTCCGCCACGACCGTGCCGTCGCGGACCAGCCGGGCCTTGCTGTTGCGCCTGATCAGGCCGGTGCGCACCAGTGAGCCGGCGACGTTGCCGATGCGGGGCACCCGGAACACCTCGCGGACCTCCGCGGTACCGAGCTGCACCTCTTCGTACTCGGGCTTGAGCATGCCCTTGAGCGCAGCCTCGATCTCAT
>JBHEMN010000172.1:0-3765 GCA_046262575.1 Jatrophihabitantaceae bacterium | reverse complement strand
GTTTACGCAGTGGTACGCAGCGGAAACTCCGGCGGACCGCTGCTAGCCGCCGACGGCTCGGTGCTCGGTGTCGTGTTTGCGACGGCACTTGATTCGAGCAACACCGGATATGTGTTGACCGACAGCGAGATCGCGCCCGATGCGGCCATGGGGCGGACCGCTAACGCGTCGGTGGCCACCGCAGGGTGCACGTCCGGTTAGCGCGCCGAAGCGGGTTAGGGCCCGCTGCTGGCCTAGTGCAGTTTGGCCCAGCGGATGAGTTCGCCGCTGACGAGTTCCGGGACTTCGCTGTGCGGGAAATGGCCGACGCCGTCGAGCACCCGCCATTCGTAATCACCGGCGACGTACTGCCCTGAGCCCTGGGCTGTGGAGGGCAGCACGCAGCTGTCGAGCTCGCCGTGCAGGTGCAGCACCGGCGCTGCGATCGGAACGCGCAACGAGTCGGCGAATCGCCTGCCGTCGGGACGGATCATCGAGCGCACCAGCCACCGGAAGTACTCCGATGCGCAGTAGGCGACGGGATGCACGCGCATCGCCTCGGCGTAGCGTTCGACGTCGGCCAGGTAGCCGGCTGTGCCGCGCCAGCTCGGTCCGGACCACATGTCGAAGAGGTGGCGCACGTAGCGCGAGTCGCGCGCGAGCAGTCCCTCGGGCCGCCGCGGGACTTGGAACGTCCGTAGGGCGTACGCCGATGCGCGGCGCTGAGCGCCGACCCGGGAAGCCAGGGCTGCGCGCAGCCGCAGCGGGTGGGCGGCGGCGACCAGGGCCAGGCTGCGCACGACCCTCGGGTGCCGCGCGGCCATCGTCCAGGCGAGCAGTCCACCGAGGTCGGTTCCGACCACCATCGCGTCACTCTCGCCCAGGGAGTTGACGAGCTGGGCCATGTCGGCGGCGAGGTTGGGGGCGTCGTAGCCGCGCGGCGGCTTGTCGCTGGCACCGTAACCGCGCAGGTCGACCGCGACGGCGCGGAAGCCGGCGCCGGCGAGGTCGGTCAGCTGCTGATGCCAGGCCCACCAGAATTGCGGGAACCCGTGCAGCAGCAGGACAAGCGGTCCGGCGCCGGCTTCGGCGACGTGCAGGGCAATCCCATTGGCCCGCACCGTGCGGTGGGTCCAGGGACCATCGACGAGGACGATCGAACTGTCCGGAGCGCCCGGCAGCGGGCCGACACCCATGCGCTGACTATCTGCGCTTGGAGTTGGCCTTGAGGTAGGCCACGGTGTCCCTGCTGGTAGCGATCGTGCGCTCCGGCGCCCTGACGGTCTTCACTTTCTTGATGCCCATAAAGACCAGCAGGCCGACGATGATCAGCAGCACCAGGAACACGATCAGGTAGGACAGCCAGCGGTACAGGCCCATCGCGTGCATACCCTCGGCCAGCGCGATAAACCCGAACGTCAGCGAGAACACGAGCAGCGCGAGCCCGGCGCCGAAGAAGCCGACACCCACGCCGGCGTTCTTGACCGACACCTTGAGCTCGAGCTTGGCGAGTTCGATCTCGCTGTGCAGCAGGGTCGACAGGTTCTTCGAGATGTCTTCAACGAGCTGCCCGACCTTGGGCTCTTCCGCGTGGCGACCAGCGCCCGTATTGCTGCTCGGTCGTGTTGTAACCGTCACGATGTGGGCTCCTCTGCAAGTCAGCTGGCGGCTGTCGTTCCCCGATCATTCCAGTCCATGGGTCAACTGCGCATCTGGTGACGCCGAAGCAGGCGCATCGGCTGGCGTTCCGGACGGCGGTTAGCCTTCGGCGTTGTGACAGCCGACCCGCTGGGCGCCCTGCTCGACCTGCCCGGAGTGGCGGACGGTGTCGCCGTATCCCGCGAAGCCGTCGACGCGCTGCTGAACCATCGCATCCTGCGCCGGCGCTCCGCGGACGTCTCGGCGGAGTCAGCGCTGCGTGGCGCCTGGGCATCGGCGTGGCTGGCCGGCACGAGGGTGGTCCTGACGGAGGTGCGCTCCGGCGAGGCGACGACGGACCCGGTCGTGCAGGGTGCGCTGCGCGCCCAGGGGGCAATCGCGTCCTTGACCGATACCTGGACGCGCGCGCCCCGGCAGGCCCTGGCCCGGCTGCACGCGTTGGCCGCGGCCGACCTGGTTGCTGCCGCCGCCGAGCTGGGCCGTCCGGCGGCTGAGCCCGAGGTCGCCGCCCGGCTCGACACCCTCGCTGCGGTGCTCGGCGCGACGACCGCTCCGGCATTGGTGGTGGCGGGCGTCGTCCACGGCGAACTGCTCTCGCTCGACGCGTTCGCGCCCGCGTCGGGCGTGGTGGCCCGGGTGGCCGTCCGGCTCACGTTCATCGAGCGCGGCCTGGACCCGAAGTCGCTGGTGGTTGTCGAGGCCGGACATCGCGAGCTGCACGGTGCCTACGACGCCGCGCTGACGGCGTACCGCGCGGGCACCCCGGAGGGCGTCGCGCAATGGCTGACTCATTGCGCGGATGCGGTGGTGGCGGGGGCACGGGAGTCCACCGCGATCTGCGAGGCAATGTCGCGCGGCTGATCGGCGCCAGACGCTGGACGGCGCTGCAGCCGCCCGCTGGGCGTCTACAGCGCCGCCAGCACGGACCTGCGGGTTACCAAGCGTGCCCTGAGTGTTGTCTGACGCGGGCCGTCTGATCTCGCGGTCCGCGTCGACTCACCTATTGCGTGGTGGGTTCGCCGCGTGGGTGCCCATTCGGCCGTGCGGGATGAGGTCCGCTGGGGGCTGGACCGCCATCGACGGAGCCCCATCCGTATCCGTATTTGACGCCCGTATCCGGCGAAACGCAACCCCCGTCCGGCGCGTCGGCAGAGGTGGGTCAGGCGCGGTTCGCGCGCCGGCGAGACGCGTACCAGACCAGCCCCACCGCCGCAACGCCCGCACCCACGGCGGTGACCGTTGCCGTTGGGTGCTCCGGGCGCAGGCCAGAAAGGCGCTGGCGGAGCGGGACGGCGTTGGAGAAAACGAGCATCGGCCAGCCCCGTTCGACCGCGACCCTGCGCAGCGCCCGGTCGGCGTTGACGGCGAAGGGATGCCCGACTGCGGCGAGCATGGGCACATCGGTGACCGAATCGGAGTAGGCGTAACAGCCGGCCAAGTCGTAGCCGCGTTCTTCGGCCAGCGCCAGCACGGCGACAGCCTTCTCCGGCCCGTACGCATAGCGGCCGATCTCGCCCGTGTACTTGCCGTCTGCGACGAGCATCTGCGTCGCAACGACGTGATCTGCCCCGAGCATTGCCCCGATCGGCCCGACCACCTCCTCGCCCGAGGAGGACACGATGACGACGTCGCGTCCGGCCGCCTTGTGCTCGCCGATCAGGTCGACTGCCTCGTCGTAGACGATCGGATCGATGATCTCGTGCAGCGTTTCCGAGACGATCTCGCGCACCTGGGACACGTCCCATCCGGTGCACATCGCGGTCAAATAGGCCCGCATGCGCTCGATCTGGTCCTCATCAGCACCGGCGAGCGCGAAGACGAACTGCGCGTAAGCGCTGCGCAGCACCGCGCGGCGGTTTAGCAACCCGCTCTGGTAGAAGGGTTTGCCGAAGGCGAGGACGCTCGATTTGGCGATGATCGTCTTGTCGAGGTCGAAGAACGCGGCAGTGCGCGGCGCGGCAGGTGCCGGTAGTTGAACCACGATCCCCAGGATACGGATCCGGGTCAGCGCCATAGCGCAGGCGCCGCGCTGTCAAGTCCGCTGTCCACAGCCGGGCTCGCCGTCCACAGTCCCCGCTCGTGGGTGGGTGGCGCTCACCCGGGACGGTTGGCTCGGGGCGTGGCGGG
>JBHEMN010000171.1:0-9631 GCA_046262575.1 Jatrophihabitantaceae bacterium | reverse complement strand
GGACCCTGCGCGTGGCGCTAGGGCCCTTTCGGTCCGTCATCGGGTGCCGCCCGGCAGCGTGGTCGTGGGCGTGGGGGTTGGGGTCGGCGTCTTCGGTGCTGCAGTGGCGGTCGTTTTTGCCCGGGTCTTTGCCGTCGGGTGCTTGACCCGTGCCTTGGTGGCAGTCACCTTCGGCACCGGGGGCGCGGCGACCGTGGTGGCCGTCGCCGGCGCAGGGCTGCCAAGCAGGACGACTGTGCCGTCCTTACCGATCCTGAGGAACGCGGGCGCTCCCGCGGGCACCATCCCCAGCGCAGCGGCAGCGCTGCCGAGCGCCCCCGGTGCAGCACGGGCGGCGACGTCGTTTCGCGCCTGTTCGAGTTGGGCGGCAATGTCGGAGTCCTGACCGGCGAGATGGTGGCGAGCCAACTCGTTGGCCGCAGAGGCCGTGTTGAGCGCGAGCAGAGCGCACATCCCGCCAACGACCAGGCCGCCGACGAGCAGCGCGAAGGGCACCCGCGGTGCGTGCTGTGGGCGGTGCCCGCGTCCGCTGGCCCGGCGCAGGGCGGCCGCGGGTGCCGTGCTCCTATCACTTGGACGCCTGCTCGTCACGCGGACTCCCGGATTCGCTCGGCGGCACGCATCCGCACGGAGGCGGAGCGCGGGTTGGCCTCGATCTCGGAGTCCGACGCGGTCTCGCCGCGGCTGAGCAGCCGCAGCGCAGGTCCGCGTTCGGCCAGCGCGACCGGCAACCCCGTGGGCGTGGTGTCCGACGCCAGGGCGGCGAAGCTCCGCTTCACGATCCGGTCCTCGAGGGAGTGGTAGGACAGCACGACGATGCGCCCGTTGACGCGCAAGGCATTCAGCGCGGCCGGCACCGCGCGGCGCAGCGCGTCCAGCTCGCCGTTCACTTCGATGCGCAGCGCCTGGAAGGTGCGCTTGGCCGGGTGGCCGCCGTGGCGCCTGGTCGCGGCCGGGATCGCGTCGCGCACCAACTCGGCGAGCTGGGACGTCGAGTCAAGAGGGGCGACACGCCTGGCCCGATCGATCGCCTGGGCCACCCGAAGCGCGAACCGCTCCTGGCCGTAATCGTGCAGCACGCGCGCGAGGCGCGGCACCGGATAGGTGTTGACCACGTCGGCGGCCGTCACGCCCTCGTCGGGGTCCATCCGCATGTCCAACGGGGCGTCCTTGGCGTAGGCGAAGCCGCGCTCGGCGCTGTCGAGTTGCATCGAGGAGACTCCGAGGTCGAACAACACGCCGTCGGCTCCCGGTATGCCGAGTTCGTCCAGCACCGCGGGCATCTGGTCGTAGACCGCGTGGACGAGGTGGGTGCGCGTGGCGAAGCGGGCAAGCCGCTGGCCGCTGTGCGCGAGGGCGACGCGGTCACGGTCGAGCCCTACCAGGGTGAGCGCAGAGTGCGCCGTGAGCAGTGCCTCGGCGTGCCCGCCGAGTCCGACTGTCGCGTCGACGACGACAGCCGTCCGATCGCCGAGCGCCGGAGCGAGCAGGGCGAGGACGCGATCGAGCAGCACGGGCACATGGACAGCCGCCGACGGGGTAGCTGGCATCTGATCCGGAGCGTCCATCGGGGCTGCATCCTCGGTGTCGGGCGGTGCGAGTGGTCCTGAGAGCGGCGAAGGGGTGGCGGTGCGGATTGCGACAGCAGTGCGATGACGCTCGAACGGGTCCCCGCCCGTCCTGCCTGGCGCCGGGGAAGTGCGCCAGGAATGGACGGGTGGAGGCCGATTCGAACGTCGACCGCTACAGCACGCCGGGCAGCACCTCCTCCGCGATGTCGGCGAACGCCTGCTCAGTGCCTTCCAGATAGGACTGCCACGCTGCGGCGTCCCACACCTCGATGCGGGTGTTCGCTCCGATGACCGCGCAGTCCTTGACGAGTCCCGCGTACACCCGCAACGAGGCCGGCACGGTTATCCGACCCTGGCCGTCCGGCGTCTCGTGTGACGCGCTCGCGAAGAGCACCCGGCCGTAGTCGCGCACGCGTCGGTCCGTGACCGGTGCATTGCGCAGCGACTCGGTGAACCTGGCGAACTCGGTGACGGCGAAGACGAACAGGCAACGGTCCTGGCCCTTGCAGATCACCAGCCCGCCCTCCAACTCCGGTCGAAATCGAGCCGGCAGAGCCAGTCGGCCCTTGTCGTCCAGGCGCGGGGTGTGGGTGCCGAGAAACATCGGCACCGCCTCTCCCGCCGAACCAGCTCTGAGGGAATTTCCCCCACCGCGCCCCACCGTACCCCACTTCATGCCACGGTCAATGAAGTAGGGCAGGTATGTTGCCCGTCCGCCCCTCCCCGGTTTTCCGGCTCGATACCCGTGGGCAGACGCCGTCAGCAATACTCGACACAACACGCAGGCGCCGCCGCGGCGCCCACCTGCTCGAAGATGGGGACCGCACGAGTGGACGACCTCGATCGCAACGCGCGAGTCACGGGTTCTGATGCCGCCCCGACGCTGGGCGATCCGGCGGCAGCGACGTCAGTGCGTACTGCCGGGGCACGCATCGCCGCGAACATCGAGCAGGTGATCGAGGGCAAGCACAACGCCGTGCAACTCGGACTCACGGTCCTGCTCGCCGAAGGACACCTGCTGATAGAGGACGTGCCGGGTGTCGGCAAGACGAAGTTCGCCAAGGCGCTCGCCCGCTCGATCGACTGCTCGGTGCGGCGCGTCCAGTTCACGCCCGACCTGTTACCGAGCGACATCACCGGGGTCAGCGTCTACAACGCCGAGGAGCGTGACTTCGAGTTCAAGCCGGGTCCGGTCTTCGCGAACATCGTCGTCGGCGACGAGATCAACCGTGCCTCGCCGAAGACGCAGGCCGCGTTGCTGGAGTGCATGGAGGAGCGCCAGGTCACCGTCGACGGCGTCACGAACTATCTCGAGGCACCCTTCATGGTCCTCGCGACGCAGAACCCGATCGACATGGAGGGCACCTACCCGCTGCCCGAAGCACAGCGCGACCGGTTCACCGCCCGAATCTCGATGGGTTACCCCGATCGCGACGCAGAGATCACGATGCTCGGCGAGCACGCGTCGCTCGACCCGCTCGACTCGCTGCGGCCGGTCTCTGACGCCACCGAAGTGCGCAGCCTCATCGCGGCCGTACGACAGGTCCACGTCTCGGAATCGATCAAGGCCTATGCGGTCGACCTGGCCGAGGCCACCAGGCGCGCCGGCGAGATCCGGCTGGGAGCCTCACCACGGGCGACGTTGCAATTGCTGCGCGCCTCCAAGGCCTGGGCGGCCCTGGACGGTCGGGACTACGTCATCCCCGATGACCTGCAGCTCCTGCTCATCCCCGTCGTCGCGCATCGCCTATTGCTCACGACCGACGCCCACATCGGTGGGCGAACGGCCGAGGACATCCTCAGCCGTCTCGCGAAGTCCACCCCGATCCCGGCGGACAGCACGGCCGTACGCGGAGTGCACTGAGCGTGGCGGGGTTCCGGGCGGGATTCACCACGCGGGCCAGCTGCCTCATCGCCGCGGGGGCGACCTCACTGGTGTGCGGACTGGTGCTCGGCGAGGTCGATCTGGTGCGGGCCGGGGTGCTCGCACTGACGATCCCGCTGGCTGCCGCCCTCGTCGTGTTCCGCTCACGGGTGCGCATCGCCAATCGACGCAGTGCCGACCCGAGCCGGGCCGCCGCGGGCAACGCAGTGGCCATTCACCTCGCTATCACCAACCGCTCGCTGCTGAGCACCGGCGCCCTGATGCTCGAGGACCAATTGCCGCAGCAGCTCACCGGCCGGGCCCGCTTCGTCATCCCGGGGCTCGGCGCGCGGGAGGCCCGAGTCGTCTCCTACCGGATGCCGAGCCTGCCGCGGGGGCGCTACCGCGCGGGCCCGCTGCGGATCCGGCTAACCGATCCGTTCGGGATGGTCGACGTCACCCGGTCGTTCAGCGCGACGACGGACTTCGTGGTCACGCCGATCGTCGATACCCTGCCGTCGGTCGAGCCCCCACGCTCCTACGACATCGGCGACAACGCCGGCAGTCACTCGATCGGCGCGCACGGCGCGGATGACGCCTCGGCTCGCGAGTACCGCACGGGCGATGACCTGCGCAAGATCCACTGGCGCTCTACGGCCCGTACCGGGGCCTTGATGGTGCGTCAGGAGGAGCGTCCGTGGCAAGGACAGATCACCCTGCTGCTCGACATCCGAAGTGCGGCGCACGTCGCCCGACCCGCCTCCAAGACTACCGACGGGGCTGTCGATCCTCGGCAGGTCAGCAGTTTGGAATGGGCCATCAGCGCGGCCGCAAGCATCGGCACACACGTGATGATCACGGGTCGTGACGTCGGACTGATCGACGACCTCGCCGCGCCGGAACGACTCCACTTGGGCGACCCCGGCCGGCTGGCCGACCGTCTGGCGGGGATCCACGCCGCACCGGCGCAGACCCTGTCCTCCGTGGCGGGGTTGGCCCGATCTGCCGCGCGCGACTCGGCGCTGGTGGCGGTACTCGGCCAGCTCGACCCGACCAGCCTGCGGGCGCTGGCCGAGGCACATCCGCGCGGAACCGCGATCCCAGCCTTCGCGCTGCTGCTCGATACCCCGACCTGGTCGGCATCGACCGCCGCGACGGCAAACCACAGCGGCCCGAGCGAGACGGCGGCGCGGGTACTGCGGGCGGCCGGCTGGAGCGTCGTCATCGTGCGGCGCGGCGACGACACGCCCACCGGGTGGCAGAACCTGTTGCGGGCGCGGCATCGCGATGCGATACCGAGGCTGACGACGCAGCAGGAGCGTTCGGTGGGGGGCAGGCGATGACGGCGCCGGCAAACGCCACGCAGGCGCTGTCCGCCGTCGACTTCGGCAGCGCCCGGCGCACGGTCCGCGCCCTCATGGCCAGCGCGCTGGGCGTGCTGCCACTGTGCGAACTGTTCACCGACCTGAGGTGGGTCCTCGAAGTCTGGCTGGCGATGCTCATCGCGGTCGGACCCGCAGCGGTGCTTCGGTGCTGGCACCCCCCCAGGGTGCTGCACACCTGGCTCGGCCTGGGACTCGTCGTCGTCTGGCTCACCGCGCGCTACGTGCCTGGGCATGCGCTGGGCGGCCTACTACCGACCTTCGCGACGCGGCACGACGTCAGCGCTTTGATGAGCGACGTGCACGATACGACGCGCAACGGGGTAGCGCCCGTGCACACCACGCTCGCGGTCACCTTCGTCCTCGCTGCGGTGTTCGCGTTGCTCGCGGCGCTCGTCGACCTCGTCGCGGTGGTAGGACGACGGGGCGCGCTCGCCGGGGTACCGCTTCTCATCGTCTACACCGTGTCCGGCGCCGTGCCCCGCCATCCGGTGTCGTGGCTGCTCTTCATCGGTGCCGCCGCCGGTTTCCTGCTGCTGCTCTCTATCGACGCCGACGACGAACTGCGCGGCTGGGGCCGGATCATCACCCGCCAGGGCGATACCCATCCCTCGGCCGGGCTGTCGGTGTCGGGCCCGCGCATTGCGGCTATTGCGCTTGTCGTAGCGGTGATAGTGCCGCTGCTCGCACCGTCGCGGCCGGCCAACCTGATCTCCGACGCGCTGCGCAACGGCAATTCCTCCGGCGGCGGTCAGGGTGGCTTCGGCACCAACGGCGGCGTCTCCTTGGACCCGTTCGACGCGTTGAAGGGTGACCTTCAGCGCCCGAGACCGGTGAAACTCTTCACCGTCACCCTCGACCCCGCGACGGATGCTCAGCCGTTCTACCTGAGGGCGAACGTGCTGTCGACCTACTCCGACAAGGGCTGGTCGGCAGCCAAGCACGGCGGTTCGGAATCCATCCGATCCTCCTTCTTCGAAACCACACCCCCGAGCTCGGCTGGGGGCGATGCGGTCACCTACGCAGCTCGGCTGCGCATCTTCGCGCTCGCGGACAACCCGCCCGTGTTCGGTCGACCTGTGTCGATCACCGGCCTCGACGGCGCTGACTGGAGCCGCGACGACCAGCTCGTGATCGGCACGCGGGTACGCAACGGCCAAGAGTTCACCGAGGACGTCACCCAGCCCGCACCCAGCCCGCAGCAACTCAACGCGGCCGCCGGCCCCCTGCCCGGCGATCTTGTGCCGACGTTGCGGGTGCCGGCGACGATGCCCAAGCTGGTCTCCGATCTGGTCAAGCGGCTCACCGTGCGGCGCACCACGCCCTACGCGAAGGCCCGAGCGCTCAACGACTACTTCACGAACCCGGCGAGCGGCTTCACCTACAGCCTGTCGACGAAGGTCGGCGACTCAGGCAGTGACCTGGTCGACTTCCTGACGAACAAGGCCGGCTTTTGCCAGCAGTACGCAGCCGCCATGGCCATCATGCTGCGGATGGCGGGAGTACCGGCCCGGGTGGTACTCGGCTACACCCATCCCGCGCCGGACCAGGACAACAGGTTCTCGGTGACGACGAATGACGCGCACGCCTGGGTCGAGGCGTACTTCAACGGCGTAGGTTGGATTCCCTTCGACCCCACCCCCAATGCTGGGCTGAACGGTGGCTCCAAGGCGAATCTGCCGTGGGCCCCGCACCCGCAGCAGACGCAGACCGGAGCGGGCAACCCCTCTGCCGAGGCAAGCGCGTCGAACCTGAAACGCGCCGGGGTGCAGACTGCCGAGGGCTCCACGCCGACTCGAGCCACGCACAAGGCATCGCTCGATCTGTGGTCAATCGTGGGCGGAGTACTCGCCATCGTGGTGCTGCTCGCGCTGGTTCCGGGCGCCATCCGGTGGCGGCGGCGGCGGGGGCGGCTGCGGGCAGCAGGGGGCGGTGACCCGGACCCACTGTGGGCTGAACTGTCCGACACCGCTGTTGATCTGGGTTATGTCTGGTCACCCGCGCGAAGCCCCCGCCAGGTCGCGGGGTGGCTCGGGCGCCACGTCGACCCGCCCGCGGCGCAGGCGCTGGCTACGCTGGCCTCTGCGGTCGAGGTGGCGAGGTACGCCCCCCACGACCGGGCGCGCACCACCTCGCTCGTCGAGGAGTTGCGCACGGTCGAGGCGCGGCTGCGTAACGAGCGCAGCCGGTCGGTGCGTATCGGGGCGCGCCTGCTTCCCGCGTCACTCGGATGGCGGCGAGTGAATCTGGTGGGGCCGCGGCGCAGACGGCGCTAGACCAGGCTCAATTCTCGTCGAAGCGGCGCCGAAGCCGCTCTTCCATGCGGGTCCGCAAGCCGGCATGCCGGGGCGAGCGACCGAGCTGAGGCATGCCTTCGTCGGACCCGGCTGAGTGAGTGCGCAGCGACTGGGCCGCCCAACCGCAGGCGCCGACGACCAGAACGAAACCGACGACGCTCAGCACGACGAGATTGCCGACCAAGCCGACGAGTACCAACCCCAGACCGCTGAGGACGCCCAGCACGGACAGCCCGATCGAGCGGCGGGTGCGCGAGCGGGACCGGGCCGACCGCACCGCCGAGGCGAACTTCGGATCCTCGGCGTACAACGCCTGCTCGATCTGGTCGAGCAATCTCTGCTCGTGGTCGGAGAGCGGCACCATGCCCTCCTTCATTGCCGCGACGTCGGGTTCGCCGCCGTCTCGAATCGTTCACCGGAACTCGACAGGGTGCTCAGCTTCCGCGATGGTGCTCGGCGCCCCGCTTGCTGTCGAGCATACGAGCCGATCCGCAGTATCGAAAGTTACGGCTGGAACACATATCGCGACTTTGGGTGCGCGGGGGCGTCACATACCCTCGCCGCGATTGGTTTGTCCCGGTGTCGGCAACAACGTGCCGTAACCCATGGCCCCTGCCCCGAACCGCGCCTGTGCTGCGTCGATGACGGGGTCAGGGCCGGGACGCTGCCGGTCGCCCGCGTCCGCGCCGGGAGCGTCGAGGGTGAGCTGCTCGGGCCCCTGCCCAGCGAGGCGGAAGTTCTCACACTTCACGCCGGCCAGCCGGATCCGTGGCCGGTCGAGGGCGAGCCCGCAGTAGAGCTCGGCCGCGGCCTGGTAGATCGTCGCGGTTGAGTCCGTCCACCCTGGCAAAGTGCGCACCCGAGTGATCGTCCGGAAATCCGCGAAACGGATCTTGATGCCTACGGTGTGAGCAACCCAGCCGCGCTGGCGCACCCGCCGGCCGACCTCGCCGGACAGGCGCAGCAGTTCGCGCCGCACGTCAGTTTCGGCGCTTAGATCCACGTCGTTGGTGTGCTCGGCGCTGATCGACTTCTCTACCTCGCCCGGTTGGACGGTGCGCGGGTCGAGGCCGTGGGCGAGGGCGTGCAGGTGTTGCGCCGCGGATGCCCCGACGGCTCTGCGCAACGTGTCGAGCGGGGTGTCGGCGAGGTCGGCAACGGTACGCACCCCGAGACGGTGCAGCGGTTCGGCAGTTCGGGCCCCGACACCGGCCAGCACAGTGACCGGCAGCGGACGCAGGAAGTTCAGCACTTCACTCACCGGGACGACGAGCAGCCCGTCGGGCTTGCAGCGCGCTGAGGCCAGCTTGGCCACGAACTTGGTGGGTGCCACCCCGACCGAGCAAGTGAGCGCGAGCTCATCGCTGACCCGGGCCCTGATGTCCGCGGCAATCCTCGCGGGGCGCCCGTACAACCGCACAGACCCCGCGACGTCGAGGAACGCCTCGTCGAGCGACAGCGGTTCAACTTGCGGCGTCACGTCACGCAGGATCGCCATCACGGCAGCCGAGGCGGCGGCGTAGGCGTCGCGATCGGGGGGCAGCACGATCAACCGCGGACACCGGCGCAACGCCTGCCCTATCGGCATCGCGCTGCGGATCCCATAGCGCCGCGCCTCGTAGGACGCGGCCGCAACGACGCCGCGGACGCTGCCGCCGACGACAACCGGCCGGCCCCGTAGGTCGGGGCGGCGGCGAATCTCGACGCTGGCGAAGAACGCGTCCATGTCGACGTGCAGCAGTGTGCAGCCGGCATCGTCGCCGTCCACGGCCCCGGCCGAGCGAGGTACGTCCGCGCTGCGCCCCATCGTTATCCTTGCGGGCGCCGGGCCAGGAAGTGCACCCGGCTGGCGATGTCGCAAAACGGTGCGCGCACAGCCGCCTCGCCCTCGAGCTGAGCCAGTTCCTCGAGGACTCCCGGAGCGTCGAGAGCTGATCCGGCAATGAGCTCGGCGAACACTCCGATCCCGTGCACCTGCTCGATGAGCAGACCAGCGGCGCGGCACAGCGCCTGCACGGCAGGCGGGCCGGGACGTCCGAAGTCGGTGTCGAGTCCGCGCAGCTCACGCAGCGCTGCCGCCACGTCGCCGGCCAGCGCGCGGGCGAGCACCCCGGCCACCGGGTTGCCCACCAGCACGCTGAGCAGGCCGCCGGGACGAACTGTCGCAGCTATCGCCTCGAAGGCAGGCGCCACGTGGTCGACGGCTTCCAGGATGCCGTGCGCCAAGACGAGATCGAAGGATCCTGCCGGCACCGCGCTAGGGAGCGACTCGACGTCGCACTGGAGGGGCTGGACACGCGCGCTGACCCCAGACTCGTCGGCGCGACGTCTCAGCGTGGCCAGTGCGTCGACACTCACGTCGACCACCGTGACCAGGGCGCCCGCGCGGGCGAGCGGGACGGCGAAGCTGCCAGTGCCGCCGCCGCAGTCCAGCACCGCGGCCGGTCGGTCAGCGGGAGCCACCGACGCCATCGCGTCGGCCAGCAACTGCCAGATCAGCCGCTGTCGACCCGAGGT
>JBHEMN010000170.1:0-15826 GCA_046262575.1 Jatrophihabitantaceae bacterium | reverse complement strand
GGCAACTACTGCAGCCATCAGCAGCCCGACGACGACGTAGGACCCGCCGACGTCGGTCTGATGCAGGGCGCTCTCGGGAAGCCGGGCGTGGCCCACCCGCCACCCGAGGATGCCCTCGCTCACCGCCGTGCCGCCAAGCTGGGCGGTAGCGGCGAGCAGCAGCGCCCGACGCCAGCCGAAGCGCACTTCCACCAAGGCACAGCCGAGGGTAGCCAGTACCAGCCAGAGAACCTGGTAGTCGTCGACCACGAACACGGAGGCGGCGAGCGGGCCCACCGGTTCGCTCGTGAGCCGCGCGACGTTGGTGCTCGCCCAGCCAGCCACCCGGGCGGCCTGGCGGGCGGAAAGCGCGGCGTACCAGATCTCGGCTGCCGCCAGCGTGCCCGCGAACCCGACCGTGAGCGGCAGCCTGCTCAGCAGCGAGCGAAACGACGGTTGCGCGGGTGGGGTAGGCACGGACGGCACGGCCTCAGCCTGCCAGCAGGCTCACGCGGTGACCCCGGTAGCCGTCGAGCCGGTTGCCGTGGCGAGCACGAACTGCCCCGCGGCCTCAGGTCGCGTTGCAGCTGAGCGTCACCAGTGGGCCTGCGCTGGCGTCGGGGCCATTCCGACCCGGGACGGTCAGGGCCGGCGGCCTTTGAAGTACTCGCCGCTGGCGCGCTGGGCCAGAAACACAATGATGGCCAGGTCGATGACCGCGGTGATCAGCCCCACGATGCGACTGAACGCCGGCTGCGGTTGCGCGAGCCCGGCCAGCGCGCTCAGTACGCCGAGGGCCGCCAGAATCCAGGTAACGATGCGTGCCCAGTTCTTGCCCTTGCGCACCTGGAGGGCAAGCAGCACATAGAGAAGGATGAAGATAAGCCCGATAACGACGCCGATGGTGATGGCGGCATTGAGCGCGTCGTCCAGCTTCGAGGTGTCGTAACTGGTGTTCTTCTTGAAGATCTCCTTCTTCAGGGTGTTCTTGGTCGCCAGCAACACGATGAGGCTGAGCACACCCAGCGCGGCCCGGACGAACATCAGGCGTACGGCGTTAATGACTGACGGCGGCGCGGCGCCCCGACTGGCCGGACCGCCCACCGGCTCGCCGGGCATCGGTGCGTAGCCGGATCCAGTGCCGTGTTGATCGCTCATCTCGTCGTTCCCCTCACCGTGCGGGCGCTGTTCGGTCAAGGCCCGGTTGATCAGACTAGAGCGGGATTCGTCTGGTTCGTCAAGGGGACGCGCGGATGGTGCGCGGCGGGCTCGCGGCGCCGTCCGCAGAACGCGGGACGACACGCAGGACGGCCCGCGAGCGGATCCGATTCGCGGGAGACGGCAGACTGACGTCGTGAACCCGGGACAGCGGACCCTGAGGGCCGGCCGCCACGTGCCCTCCCTGCTGAGCCGCGCGGCAGCCCAGGCCTGGCGCGACCGCGTGCTCGGGCTGTCGGCCGAGGCGGCGTTCTGGCAGTTGCTGAGCCTGCCCTCGCTCTTCCTCGCCCTCGTCGCCACGCTCGGCTATGTCTCGCGGTGGTTCGGCGCCGGGACGGTGGCGCGCACGGAGGTCCAGCTGGATACGACATTGAGCCGGGCCTTCAGCCAGGAAGTCGTGGACCAGGTCATCAGCCCGATGTTGCACGAGGTGCTGTTCAAAGGCCGCGCCGACATCGTCAGCCTGGGGTTCCTGCTTGCCATCTGGGCCGGCTCGTCCGCGACGGCTACATACGTCAACACCATCACCATCGCGTATGGCATGCGCGAGTTGCGGGGCCCGGTCCGCAGCCGGTTGCTGGCCCTTTGGCTGTTCCTCGGCTCGGTCCTGCTCGGCGTCGTCGTCCTGCCGATGCTGGTTCTCGGCCCCGACCTGTTGATCCGGTCCTTCCCTGATCGGGTGCAGCCGACGGCGAGCGCTGTCGTCACTGCGCTGTACTACCCGGTGGTCGTGGTGCTGCTGCTGACCGGGCTGACGACGCTGTATCACCTGGCGCCACCCAGACGCCTGCCATGGAGCCGCGGACTGCCTGGCGCGATCGTCGCAATGATCGTTTTCCTTGCCGGGGCAGCGGGCCTGCGGGCATACATCCGGTTCATCCTCAGCCAGAACCACGCCTACGTCACGCTCGCCGCACCCATCGCTGCGCTGCTCTTCTTCTTCGCGCTGGCGTTAGGCGTGCTCTACGGGGCCGAGGTGAACGCCGCCATAGAGAAGCTCGCACCGACCCCGCTGAGGCCTCCCAGGGTGCTGCACCCCCGCAACTGGCAACGGTTGGACGGCGGTGCGCCAGGCAAGGCAGATGCGAGAAAAGGTCAGTCCGACAGAACGGTGTCGTAAATCTCCTTGCAGCGCGGACAGACCGGTGAGCCTGGTTTGGGGACCTTCGTCACCGGGAAGACCTCGCCGCACAATGCCTCGACCATCGTCCCCAGCACAGCGCTCTCGGTGATCTTCGCCTTGCGCACGTAATGGAACATCTCATCGCCGGTGTCGACCTGCGAGGTTTTCGGAGTCTCGAGGGTCTGCGTCCTGCTCATTGCGCCGATTGTGCCAGTGTCAGCCGTCGACGACGCGCTCGTCGTTACCAGAGGGCAGCGCGCGCTCAACCGGCACGCCGGTGTGCGGCACCCGCTCGGCCCGCTTCTTGGCCGGCCGGTCGTTGGCGATCAGCACCGCGCACCACGGCAGCACCATTCCGGCGACGACGAACAGCAGCGCGAGCGCGACCGACACGTGGTAACTCAGGGCCGCACCGACGACACACAGCGCACGCAGCGCCATCATCACGGCATAACGCTTGCGTCGGCGATCGAACTCGGCGGCGCTGCTCTCGGGCGCGCTCGTGATCAGTGCCGGTTGGTCGGCGTGGGAGCGGCGCATACCTCCATCGTCGCACCACCCGCGGTCAATGGCGCTCCGGCCGGCCCATGGGTTCGTCACAGCGCTGCCCCGACAGCACAGTCGCATGTCGCCGCGCGCCTGTGGCACACCTGAGCATCGACCGGCGCCGCAGGGTTTGCGGGAACACAACCGCCGGGACAACACGTTGAGAAGGTGAACCTGTTAGAGCTTTCTGACGAACTAGTCAGTGAAGTAATCGTGCTACCAAGGTGGTTTTGCCGACCGTGACTACGTCCCGAAGCGCGTCCCGCACTGCGAGCACCCGCCGTGCCAAGGCGGGTGCTCAGTCCCGGACCTCCTCGTCCGACACTCCGATTACCAAGCGTGGCCATCGCAGCACCCGATCGGTCGTTACGCCCGAGCCAGTCGGTCTCATCCCCGTCGAAGCGTCCTCGCCCGATTCGCCGCCCGAGCCGATTCTCGACGCGGAACTGACGGCCGGCGGTGAGCAAGCGGTCAAGCCGGCCGCCGATTTGGACGAGATCGCTGCGTCGGCAGATCTGGTGCGCGTCTACCTCAACGAGATCGGTAAGGTCGCGCTCCTGAGCGCTGCTGACGAGGTCGAGCTGGCCAAGCGAATCGAAGCCGGCCTGTACGCGGGGCACTTGGTCGCGGCCTCGAATGACTTCAGCACCGCCCGCAAACGCGAATTGCGCGCGCTCATCATCGACGGGGACCGTGCGAAGGACCATCTGCTGCGGGCCAACCTAAGGCTCGTCGTCTCACTGGCCAAGCGCTACACCGGCCACGGCATGCCCTTTCTCGATCTGATCCAGGAGGGCAACCTGGGGCTGATTCGCGCCGTGGAGAAGTTCGACTACGCCAAGGGTTTCAAGTTCTCGACATACGCCACCTGGTGGATTCGACAGGCCATCAGCCGGGCGATGGCCGACCAGTCGCGCACGATCCGGCTGCCCGTCCATCTCGTCGAGCAGGTCAACAAGCTGCAGCGCATACGGCGCGAGAAGAGCCAGGAATTTGGTCGCGAGGCAAGTCACGCCGAGCTGGCCTACGAGCTCGACATCACGCCGGAGCGGGTCCGCGAGCTGCTGGACCTCTCGCGTGACTTGGTCAGCCTCGACCAGACGGTCGGCGCCGACGACGATGCGTCCCTCGGCGACTTCATCGCCGACGAGCGCGCGAGCGCGGCCGAATCGACCGTCGAGGCCGGGCTCATGCGGACCCAGCTCCACGACGTGCTCGCGACGCTCGAAGCTCGCGAGGCCGCAGTGGTGCGAATGCGCTACGGGCTCGACGGCGGCCAGCCCAAGACGCTTGACGAAATCGGGCGCTCCTTCAAGCTCTCGCGAGAGCGCATCCGACAGATCGAGCGTGAGACGATGGCCAAGTTGCGCCACCCCTCGCGTGCTCAGGTTCTGCGCGACTACCTCGAGGATTGAGCAGACCGCATCGTTGGCGGCCGTTGGGCGCACTCAGGGGTCCTAGGATGGGTTCCTCCTCTTGACCGGAGCGTGGCCCGTCGTGACCAAGTGCGGCGAACGAGCCCTCAGCACCGTTCGCCTGCCGCCATGCCCCACCCCGGAACGGGGCCGGGCATGAGCCACCACAGCGATCTCATCGATACGACTGAGATGTACTTGCGGACGGTGTACGAGCTCGAAGAGGAGGGCGTGGTCCCGTTGCGAGCCCGCATAGCGGAGCGGCTGGGGCAGAGCGGACCGACAGTGAGTCAGACCGTGGCACGCATGGAGCGCGACGGTTTGCTCCATGTGGCGGGCGACCGGCACCTGCAGCTCAGCGAGGCTGGTCGCCACCAGGCGGTGTCCGTCATGCGCAAGCACCGCCTGGCCGAGCGCCTGCTGGCCGACGTCATCGGCTTGGACTGGGAAGAGGTTCACATCGAGGCGTGCCGCTGGGAACACGTCATGAGCGAGGCCGTCGAACGCCGCATCGTGGCGATGCTCGACGAGCCGCGTGTGTGCCCACACGGCAACCCGATTCCGGGGCTGGAAGAACTGGGGGTGCGCTTCGCGGCGGCCGCCGACGTGACCGGACTGCTCAGCCTCACCGAGGCCGGGCACGGGGTTGGTGCCGAGGTGACGATCGATCGGATCAGTGAGCAGCTCCAGCCCGACGCCGAGTTGATGCATCTGCTCACCCGCGCCGGCCTACGCCCGGGCCACCACGTGTACGTCGCCGCGAGAGGCCCCGGCGTCGAGGTCTGGACCGATGGGGAGCGCACCCCCATCGAGGCACACGTGAGCGATCACATCTTCGTGCGGATGGGCGCAGGCAGTTGACCGGCCAACATCGCACTGACTTGCCGACCCGTGACACTAGGTAGTATCGGACGAGCGCGAGCCACCGCAGTCTCGCCGGCCGGCACGTCACTGTGCCGCGCCTCGTCCGCGGGCACGCGTCATCGCTGCGCGAGCATGATCGAGAGGGCAGCCGGTGGCTCACGACCCGCAGGGATTCCTGAAACATGCGCGCGTCGACACCCCGAAACGCCCGTCGGCCGAGCGGGTGCGCGACTGGCAGCCGATCTATCTGCGTGCCCGCAGCGAGGTGGTGGCCGAACAGGCATCGCGGTGCATGGATTGTGGCGTCGCGTTCTGCCATAGCGGGTGTCCGCTGGGCAACCTGATCCCGGAATGGAATGAGTTCGTCGCCCGCAACGACTGGGCGAACGCCAGTGAGCGGCTGCACGCCACCAACAACTTCCCGGAATTCACTGGTTGGATCTGTCCGGCTCCGTGTGAGGCAGCGTGCGTCCTGGCCCTGAACACCGACCCGGTGACCATCAAGCAGGTGGAGTTGAGCATTGTCGAGCGGGCGTTCGACGACGGTGCCCTCGCCCCCCAATTGCCGACCGAGCGAACGGGCAGGTCGGTTGCCGTCATCGGCTCCGGCCCGGCGGGTCTGGCCGCCGCCCAGCAACTTACCCGCGCCCGGCACGAAGTGACGGTGTTCGAACGCGACGACCGCGTGGGAGGACTGCTGCGCTACGGCATCCCCGACTTCAAGATGCCCAAGGACATCATCGACCGGCGGTTGGCCCAGATGACGGCCGAAGGCACTACCTTTCGGGTCAGCTCGCCCATCGGTCCCGCTGAAGCGCCCGGGGTACGCGACCAGTTCGACGCAGTCGTTCTGGCGGTCGGAGCGCTCGCGCCGCGCGAGCTGGCCTATCCGGGACGCGAGCTGCATGGCGTCCACCAGGCGATGGCCTACCTCCCGCAGGGCAACCGCGTGCAGGCTGGTGACATCGACGTGCCGGCGATCGATGCGGCCGGCAAGCACGTCATCATCATCGGCGGTGGCGACACGGCAGCCGACTGCCTCGGGACCGTGAACCGTCAGCAGGCATTGTCGGTCACCGTCCTGGACCATAACCCCAGGCCGGCTACCCGGGTGAACCTCGTCAACCCGGTGTGGCCGTCGGCCCCGAGCAGCCGCGGCCTGTCGCCCGCCCACGACGAGGGTGTTCACGAGGCTTGGGCTCGCGAGGTAGTCGAGTTCGTGGGTGACAACAGCGGCGCGGTTCGTGCGGTGGTCGTCGAGCGGGTGGAGATTGTGCGGATCGGCGGCCGTAGAGAGTTTCGGTCGGTGGCTGGCTCGCGAACAGAACTTCCTGCCACCCTCGTCCTGCTTGCCGCCGGCTTCGTGGGCACCGACATGCCGGAACTTCTCGACGCATTGGGCGTGCGACGGGACCCGCTGCGCGGTACGGCCGATGTCGATGACCGCTGGCGAACCTCGGCCGAAGGCGTCTACGCCTGCGGCGATGCCAGTCGGGGCGCATCGCTGGTCGTCTGGGCCATCGCCGAGGGACGCGCCTGCGCAGCTGCAGTCGACGGCGCGCTTACTGGCGCTTCCGAACTGCCCGACCCGGTGGCGCCTCACGCGGTTTCCATCTGAGTTGACGCTCGTCATGCCGACCGCGGCAGGCGCAGCCTTGGCAGCCGCCGCGGGTCCAAGCCGCGGGCCAACGCCGCCAGCAGCAGATCCGCGGCGCTATAGGAGGGATCGCTGTGCACGGCACGCTGCGCCGCGACGCCTGCCAAGGCGCCATTGCCCGCGCGCCAGGAACACCAGCCATACAAGAACAGCGGAGCCGCGTCGTACGGGCTGGGCAACCGTCTGAGCAGATCGAGCCACAACGCGCGCCCGTTCAGGCGACCGTCATCTGCTGCCATCCAGACTGAGTCGCGCAGCGCGGGGGTACCGAGCGCAACACCGAAACGTGCTACCTCGTCATCGCCGATTTCGATCGGCTGTGGTACTTCACCCGGTGCGTCACTGCGTCGGGCCGCGGCAAACAGCGCGCGCTTGAGCGACCGGTCGTGCCGGGCGGCGCGCCCGTCGAGCACTGCCTGCACTGCGGCGTTCTCATGTTCGGCGAGCAGCGGGTTGAGTCGATCACGTTCGGCATCAGGCAGCGGATCGAGAACTGCGGCTAGGGCATCGCGGTCGGGCAACGCAACCATCCCTGCGTAGGTCGCGGCGGCGGAGAACGGCGATACATCATCGGCCAGTGGACGCCCATTCGTGGGGCAACAACCGGCATCCAGGCACGAGTACGACCACCATCTGTCTCCCGCCACGAGAAGCGCGTCGATCACGGCGCAACCCGCCCGCGCGGCTTCCTCCCGGAGCCCTGCCACGGCCGCGTCCCACGGCATCAGGCGGTGGACCGGCTCCGGCGGGCAATCGTAGATCGCCGCGATCAGTTCGGACGCTCCCCCCCGGCGCATGGCGGCGACGGCACTGCCTACTGCGCCAAGCTTGCTGATATCAGCCAGGTCGAGGCGCACGGTTACCACCAGCCGGGACTGGTCGAGGCCGACAAGGACAAGGCTGGACTTCGGATGGAAACCCAGCAGGTACGGCACGGCCTGCAGGAGGTCCGCTGGTCCGTGAATGCGAAGGGCGCAAGCATCGGCAGCCAGCTCGGTTGGGCGCTCGGTCGTCATGGCGACAAGTCTGGTCACCATGCGAACGCCGGCACCCGCCGCGCATACGACCTGTGGGCGACACGCAGCCCTGTGGATCAGGTCGGCCCGACGTCACAGACACGTGCTAGCGCGGCGCGCCCGCTGGTTAGTTGAGCGTGCCCGCCCGCCACCGCGCTGCCGCCGCGGTCAAATCGGCGGCGACCCGCTCGTTGCGCTGCGCCAACTTCCGTTCGCCGGCACCAGGCTCCCCCGGGGTGGCCAGCTCCCTGCGGCCGGCTGCGACGACCCGGAACATCGCCGCCGCACGCTCCAGGGCGACGGCGAAGTCACCGCGATAGGCACCCCCCAGGACCGCGTCGGCCACCTGCCGCACGGCAACGACATCGGCGTAGTCGGCGACTCCGGCCACGACAGCGTCAGCAGCGGCGAATGCCTCACCGGCCCGCCACAGCCGGGCAACGTCATCAGGATTGGTGTTGCACCACTGGCGCAGCAGGTACAGCGCCCACAGCGCGCCGGGCAGGCTGACCGGGTCCGCGTCGCGCCAGAGATCGGCCAGGGTGTCCAGGCCGACCTGGTCGGCGAGAGCGACGAACCGGGCACCCTCACCGTCAGTGGACTGCGCGCGCTCGCGCCGGCCGACTTCGACGACGACCGCCGCGGTTGCCGCCGCGATCTCCGCACGCAAACTCGGCATGGCGCCGCCGGCAGCGTCGATGAGATCGGTGAGATCTGCATACGGCGACGGACGATGCGGGCGCTTGGGCGTCGCAGCCATCAACGCGCCCGGGGTCTGCTGCTCACCGTGTCCACAATACGGGCGTGCCCGGCAGCACCACGCAGACCCCACGCCGACGAGCAGGTAGCGTGGGGGACGGCGTCGGCCCGATCCTGGCCCCCGGTCCCACATCTGCCGCCGCGAGCGGCCTTCCGCCGAGAGGCGACCCGGCGGGCCGACGCCCACACCTCCCGATGCGGTATGAACCATGGGTGGGTGGAGACGGCAACGGCTGGGTCGAGTGCGCGCTTGGCCACCGGCACTGGGGTCGATTCGGGGCGGCAGGTTTGTTGGTCACCGACGGCTACCGCGTCGTGCTGCAGCACCGCGCCCCCTGGACCCACAACGGCGACACCTGGGCGCTACCCGGCGGAGCCCGGGACAGTCACGAAAACGTCCTCACCACCGCGTTGCGCGAGGCTGCGGAGGAGGCCGCCCTCGACCCGGCGAGCGTGGTGCCGATCGGCGAGGTGGTCGACGACCACGGCGGCTGGTCCTACACAACCGTTCTGGCGCAGGCACTGGTCGAACTCGAGCCACGCGCCGCCAACGCCGAGAGCATCGAGGTGCGCTGGTGGTCGATCGCCGAGGTGGGCGATCTGCGGCTCCATCGTGGCTTCGCCAGCGCGTGGCCGCACCTGCGCGACCTGCTGGAGCGGCCCGACGCGGGAGGCAGGCCCGGCTGACCCGGGCCGATTTCGCGGCGCCGTGTTCATCGCACGCTTGGCACCGGGACGGCTCGCCGCGGTCGCGGCGGCAGCTCCTACCACTTCATCGGCCGCCGCCTGCCGCCGCCCCACCGCGGGCGTGCGCTGCGTCGTGGGTCACCATGACGCCATGCGTCTGGACCACCTCAGCTACGCGGCAGGCTCCGAGGGGCTGGCCTCGTGTGTACAGCGGCTGGGGGCGAGGTTGGGCGCAGGGTTCACCGACGGTGGACTGCACCCGTCGTTCGGCACCCGCAACTTCGTGCTGGCGCTGGTCAACGGCTGCTACCTCGAGGTCGTCGAGGCGCTGGACCACCCCGCGGCCGATCGGGCCCCGTTCGGGCGCGCCGTTCGGTCCCGTGCCCGTGCCGGAGGTGGCTGGCTCGGCTGGGCCGTGCGCGTCGACGACATCGCTGCGATCGAAGTCCGCCTGGCGCGCCCGTTCGCCGAAGGCCACCGCCGCCGGCCCGACGGATTCGATCTGCGCTGGCAGCAGATTGGTGTCAACGACATCGCGGGCGACCCGCAGTTGCCGTTCTTCGTGCACTGGCTCAGCGACGATGAGCACCACCCCTCGGCCGGCGGTTCGAGAGTTGCGTTGACGCGGCTGGAGATCGCCGGCGACGAGCGCACCGTCGACGAGCACCTCGGCACGCCGGCTCAACAGTCCCTGGACGGCGTCGAAGTCGACTGGGCGCAACCGTCGGAGGCAGGCACCGGCGTCATCGCAGCAGTGTTCGACACCGCTTCGGGCGAGGTCCGGATCGACTGAGGCCGCTCGCAGACGACGAGGGCAACCGGCTCGGCGACCGCGGCCTCGCGCACCGTGGCACGACGCGCGGCAAGCACCGAGCCGGCAAGGATCAACGGGAAACCAAGCGCCATTCCGATCGTGAACTGCTCACCGAGCAGGGTGACGCCGAACAGCACGGCCACCGCAGGGTTGACGTAGGTGATCACCGTTGCACGAGCCGGGCCGATGGCGCTGATCAGCGCGAAGAACAACACCAGGGCCAGCGCCGTGCACACCGACCCGAGTGCGAGGATCGAGCCGATCGCCGCGCCCGGCAGCCTTTGCGGCGGACGAAGAACTGCGTAGGGCAGATAGCCAATCGCTGTTAGCAGCAGGGATGCCGACACCACCGGGATGCTCGGCAGGTCAGCGAGGCGGCGCGCCATGATCACCGGCGCCACCGCGTATCCGACGACCACCGCGGCGACCTCGAGCAGAGCGCCGACCTGAGCCTGACCGAAGTCCAGCCCGACCAGCATCGCCACGCCGGCAACCCCGAGCAGCAGGCCGGCGAAACGAGCGGCATCGACGCGGTCGTCGGCGCCCAGTAGGCGGGCGATGACCACGCCGACCAACGGCACCGCGGCAACCAGGAGCCCGGACAGCGAACTCGTCAGCTTCTGCTCCGCGTCGGACAGCAGCAGCCACGGGACGGCCAGTTCGATGACGGTGAAGGCGACCAGGGCACGCCAGCGCCGCAGGACCGCAGCGAATCCGCCACCGCGCAGCGCAAGAGGCAGCAGGATGAGGCCGCCTATCGCGGTGCGGGCGAAGACGAGTGTTCCCGGTGCGACGTCTCGCACTGCTACCCGGATGAGCAGGTATGGCAGGCCCCAGATGATGCACATGGTCGCGAAGATCAGCCAGCTGCGCCGCGTCATCACCCTCCGTCCCCGAGATCGATGTCCTCACCAACCTAGGAGGGAACACCGACGACGTGACGTGAATTTCGCCATGCCACCCAGGGCATAGTGGTCGGGTGCACAACATCGCGCTCAACTGGCAGCAGGCGGCATGGTTAGCCGCCACGCTGCTGGTCGCCGCGCTGTGCCTCTACCAGAGCACCGCGGCCCGGCTGCGCGCTGCGGGCCCGTTGGCTCGCGAGGCTGGCGTGATCGCGGGGCTTTACGCCCTGTGGCAGTTGGCCGGCAGGCTTTCCGTTCTCGGCGCGGCAGGCGCATTCCGCCGGGCCGACTGGATCGAACACCCCGAACGTTCCTGGGGGCTTCCGCCCGAGGCCGGCGTGCAGCACCTCATCTCCGGCCATTCGGTGCTCGTGCAGGCCTGCAATCTCTACTACGCGACCATGCATTTCGGCGCATTGTTCATTTTCCTGGCATGGCTGTTCGTCCGGCATCGCGCCGAGTACCCCGCCGTGCGGCTGACCCTGGCGTTGAGCACGCTCATCTGCCTGCTCGTAGCGTTGATCCCGGTAGCTCCGCCGCGGCTGCTTCCCGGCTACGTCGACACCGCAGCGAAGTACGGCCAATCGGTATACAGCCTGGGCCTGGGCGCCGACCAGCTCTCCGCGATGCCCTCAGTGCACGTGGCGTGGGCCGTACTTGTCGGCGCGACCGTGGTGCGCGTCAGCACCAGCCGATGGCGGTGGGTGGCGTTGGCGCATCCCGTGCTGACCCTGTTCGTGGTCGCCGCCACCGCCAACCACTTCTGGCTCGACGGTGCCGTGGCAATGATTGTGCTCGGGCTGTCCGGGTGTGCTCAGTATGGCGCGGCGCGAGGGCTGCGTGGCTGGCGAGCACGTAACGATGCGCGGTTGCAGTTGAGTCCGGAGCCGATGGAGGCCATCCTGCGGTGATGGACGTGACTTCGGCCAGCCCGCACCACCCCGCCCCCAGCCCTGCACCGCACGCCGTGCCCATCGGCGACTACGGCTTCCTCTCCGACGGGGAGACCACCGCGCTCGTGTCGCCCGGCGGCTCGGTCGAGTGGATGTGCCTGCCTCGAATGGACTCGCCGAGCATCTTCGGGGCGGTGCTCGGGCGGCACGCGGGCAGCTTCCGGGTCTCACCGTCAGACATCACGGTGCCGGCGGCGCGGCGCTACCTGCCCGGCACGATGATTCTGGAGACGAGTTGGGGCACCGACACGGGCTGGATCATCGTCCGCGATGCGCTCATCCTCGGACCGTGGCGGCACGACGCCAAGTTGTCCGGCACCTACCAGCGCACACCGACCGACTACGAGTCCGAGCACTTGTTGCTGCGCACCATCCGCTGCGTGAAGGGGGAGGTGCAGACCGTCGTCGAGTGCGAGCCGGTTCCGGACTACGGGCGCGCGATGCTGCGCTGGTCCTACACCGATCAGGTCTATCACCAGGCGCAGGCACACTGCGAGGCGCTTGCCCAGACGCTGACACTCACCACGGATCTTCGGTTGGGTTTCGAAGGTGGCCGGGCTTCGGCCCGGACGCTCCTGCGGGAGGGCGACGTGCGTTACGTCGCGCTGTCGTGGGGAAGCAAGCCGCCGCCTTCGGACTACCCCGAGGCCTATCGGCGTCTGGTCTGGACCGCTCACCATTGGCAGCACTGGCTGGGGCGGGGCACGTTTCCGGACCACCCCTGGCGGAGCTACCTACAGCGCAGCGCGCTCACCTTGAAGGGCCTGACGTACGCACCCACCGGCGCCATCTGCGCGGCCGCCACCACATCGCTGCCGGAAACCATCGGCGGCGAACGCAACTACGACTACCGCTACAGCTGGATCCGCGACGCAACATTCGCGTTGTGGGGGATGTACTCGCTGGGTTTCGACTGGGAGGCTGTCGACTTCTTCTCCTTCATCGCGGATCTGGCCGAGCGCGACGACGACCTGCAGATCATGTACGGCATCGGTGGGGAGCGCGATCTGCACGAGTATGAACTCGACCATCTACCCGGTTACGCAAACTCCCGACCGGTGCGGGTGGGCAACGCGGCCAGCGAACAACGTCAGCACGATGTCTGGGGCGCCCTGCTGGACTCGGTCTACCTACACAGCAAGGCGGCCGACCATCTTGACGGGCGCATCTGGCCCATCCTGGGCAAGCAGGTTCAGGCAGCACTGAAGCACTGGCGCGAGCCGGACGCCGGAATCTGGGAGGTCCGCGGCGGCAATAAGCACTTCACCTCGTCCAAGATCATGTGCTGGGTGGCTGTCGACCGCGGTGCGCGGTTGGCCGCGATGATCGGCCAGGACGCCGCGGCGTCGGAGTGGGAGCTCGCCGCCGAGGAGATCAAGGCCGACATCCTTGCGCACGGCGTCGATGAGCGTGGCGTCTTGACCCAGCATTACGAAACGACTGCTCTGGATGCTTCCCTCCTGCTCGCGCCGCTCGTCCGGTTCCTGCCCGCAGACGACCCGCGCATCGTCGCCACCGTCCACGCCATCGCGGACGAGCTGACCGTGCACGGCATGGTCATGCGGTACAAGGTCGAGGAGACCGACGACGGTTTCAGCGGTCAGGAAGGCTCGTTCACGATCTGCTCCTTCTGGCTCGTTTCGGCGCTGTGCGAGATCGGTGAATACAAGCGAGCGCGGGCGCTGTGCGCCAAGCTGCTCTCCTTCGCCGGGCCGCTCGAGCTGTACGCGGAGGAGATCGACACCTCTTCAGGCCAGCAGCTCGGCAACTTCCCGCAGGCCTTCACGCACCTGGCCCTGATCAACGCGGTGCTTCATGTGATCGGCACCGAACGCGGCGACTCGACTGTCCAGCCCGGCGCGTCCGGGGCCTGATCGCGCACCAACGGTGCCGTCACGCGATTGCTGTCACTGCTCCAGGGGGCGACCCTCGACACGCTCACGGGTCTGGGCTTCATCCGCACGTAGGGAGTGTTCGCCGGGGACCGGCTGCATAGCAGTCACTGGCTCTCCGGTCGCGGGACCGTAGCCATGCGCTGGGGTGTGCGTCGAGTCGGGAACGTCAGCGGGCGCATAGCCGGACGCCGGCGCACCGGACGCCGGGCCACGGGACGCCGGGGCACGTGACGTCGTCTCCGCAACGTCGGCGCGCTCAGCAAGCCGCCGGTTCTCGACGGCCAGTTCTCGGCGCTCCCGGCGCAGTCGCCGGGCGCGCCCGCCGCCGGCTTTCAGCATCGCGAGCCCCAGCAGAGCGCAGGCAAGAATCGCCGCACCGACCACGGCAAGCCAGAGTGCGTCGAAATGCCACGTCCAGCGCCACATGTGGAAATCCACCTGGGCATGGTTGGCCAGGACCAGTTCGACCGCCGCGACCGCGGCGGCAGCAACCAACAGAATGCCGAGAATCATCATCAGGTCACCTCCGGTGAGGGGCAGCGCGCCACTCATGGCGGACTAGCCCTCGTGAACGTTCCCTGGATACGGGAATGTTAAACCTGCGTTGCGTCCGTGCCCGCCAAGCGGGTTAGCTGGCGTAATGCCGAACCGACTCGTGGGGACCGTGGCGCTGGTTACCGGGGCAAGCAGCGGGATCGGAGCCGCCACCGCGCAGGCGCTCGCGAGCGAGGGCGCCGCCGTCGCGATAATGGCCCGCCGGCGGGACCGGTCGATGAGGTGGCGGGCGCCATCGGCGCGGCCGGCGGCCGGGCGCTGGTCATCGAGGGCGATGCCACTGACGAGTCACACGTACGTGCTGCCGTCGAGTCGGCTGTCGCGCAGTTCGAGCGCCTCGACGTAGTGGTCGCGAATGCCGGAGTGATGTTGCTCGGTCCGATCCTCGACGCGCCGACAGCGGAGTGGACGCGCATGGTGGACCTCAACGTCCTCGGACTCATGTACACCGCGCACGCCGCCCTCCCTCACCTGCTCGCCGCGGCCGAGCAGGATCCTCGCCACGTCGCCGACCTCGTCATGATCAGCAGTGTCGCCGGCCGAGTCGCGCGTACCGGCAGCGGCGCCTACAACGCGACCAAGCACGCAGTGGGAGCCTTCGGCGAGGCCCTGCGCCAGGAGGTCACCGGGCGTCACGTCCGGGTGAGCCTGGTCGAACCGGGGGCCGTGGACACCGAGTTGGCCGGACACAACCGTCCGGAGGTCCAGGAGGCCATACACGCCCGGTTCGCGGGCATCGAGCGTCTCGATGCCCGCGACATCTCCGACGCGATCACCTACATCGTCACCCGTCCGCGTCGGATGGCCGTCAACGAGATCCTGATTCGACCGACCGAGCAGCAGGGATGACCCAGAGCCTTACCGGCCGAGTGGGAATCCGGGCGCGGCGTCTGCGATGGCCACCGACGGCAGCTCCGTCATCGGCAGGCAGGTGCGACAGAACTCCGCACCGAAGGAATTCAGGTGGATGCTGCGGTGGACGGTACGCGGCCACCGTCCGGCGCGTCTGAGGGCATCGGTGACCTTGGGCTGGGCTTCGACGAGCTGATAGCGCTGCGGGTTGGTCACCTGTTCCTTGGAGAACTCGACCGTGCCCAGCCGGAACAGGTTCGTCAGGTACTGGTGGATCCGCTCCACGTTGCGGCAGCCTGCGTGTTCGCCGATCATGTTCAGACCGCCCGCAACGAGTTGCGAGCCGATCCCCAGCGGTCGGTTCGTGCGGACGTCGATGGACGGCTGGGGACCGTGCAGATAGAGAAAGCGCAGAATGCGTGCCTCGTCCGGGGTGATCTCGGACAGGATGCGGGCAAAGGCCGGATGGGTGTCCTCGACGACGCGTACGTCATTCGAGCGCCGCAGCAGCTCGGTGCCCCGCGCCTGCAGATCGTGCGACGTCGCGCTTGTCGGCACGATGGTCTCCGGGACGCCGCGCTCATCGGT
>JBHEMN010000169.1:0-5782 GCA_046262575.1 Jatrophihabitantaceae bacterium | reverse complement strand
TGATCGGCATGCCCGAGGCCCGGATTAACCTGGCTCAGGCAGTGCTGCACCTTGCGCTGGCCCCCAAGTCCAACGCCGTCATCCTCGCTGTCGACGCGGCCATCGGCGACGTGCAGGCCGGGCGCGGAGGGCCGGTGCCTGCGCATCTTCGCGATGCCCACTACGCCGGCGCGAAGCGGATGGCCCACGGCAAGGACTACGCCTACTCCCAGTCCGACCCCACCGGCGTTGTCGCGCAGCAGTACCCGCCCGACGACCTCGTCGGTCGCGACTACTACCACCCGGGCACTCATGGCGCTGAGCGTGAGATGGCCGAACGCGTACAGCGACTCCGGGTTCGAATCCGCGGCACCTCCGACCCCTGAGCGGGGATCGGCGCCTGCGAGGCGGTCGCGATAGGGTCAGCGATGATTCCAGCCGACAGCGCCAGAGGGAGGCCGCATGACCGGTGGGGAAATCGCAGGACTGGTCGCAGCCGGTGGTTTCGTCGTGCTCGTGCTCGTCCTCGCGGTGCCGATTCTCAAGCTCGGACGTACCGTCGATGAGACAACAAAGCTGGTATCAGGATTGAATGCTCGCACCGCGCCGCTGCTCGGTGACCTCGACGTCACCGTCAAACAGGTCAACGCTCAGCTGGAGCGGGTCGATGTGATCGCGGCCAACGCGCAGGCAGTCACCAGCAACGTGGCAGCGTTCACTTCGCTCTTCGCCGCGACCCTCGGCGGCCCGGTCGTCAAGGTTGCTGCCTTTACCTACGGCGTGCGTAAAGCGGCCAGCGGTCGGCGCAAGGGCGAGGTAGCCCGCCGCGTCAAGGAGGACATGAAGGCCGATCGCAGGCATCGCAGGAGGAGAGGCTAGATGCGTCGACTGTTCTGGGTCGCCCTGGGCGCGACAGTGGGGGTCCTTGTCGTGCGCAAGCTCACCAACACCGCTCGATCGCTCACGCCGCAGGGTCTGGCCGGCTCGTTCTCGCAGAGCCTGTCCGGCGTCAGTGAAGCTGTCTCGGACTTCCTGGCCGACATGCGCGAGGCCATGAGCGAACGCGAGCAGGAACTGATGTCGGCGCTGACCGATGACGGCACGGAATTGGGTGCCAAGCCGCGCCCCTCGTCTCGCCCGCGATGAAGACTGCCGAAGTCCGGCGGCGTTTCCTCGAACACTTCCGTCGCCTCGATCACACTGTCGTGCCCAGCGCCAGCCTGATCGCCGACGACCCGACACTGCTGCTGGTCAACGCCGGCATGGTGCCGTTCAAGCCGTACCTTCTCGGCGAGCAGACCCCGCCCTATCTGCGCGCGACCAGCGTGCAGAAATGCGTCCGCACTATTGATATCGAAGAGGTCGGACGCACGACCCGCCATGGCTCGTTCTTCCAGATGAACGGCAACTTCTCCTTCGGCGACTACTTCAAAGAAAGGGCCATCCCGTACGCCTGGGATCTGGCCACCCGCTCACAGGCCGACGGAGGCTTCGGCTTCCCTGAATCCGAGCTCTGGATCACCGTCTACCTCGACGACGACGAGGCCGCCGACATCTGGCAGCGCGAGGTTGGCGTGCCGCCCGAGCGGATCCAGCGGATGGGCATGGCCGACAACTTCTGGTCGATGGGCGTGCCCGGCCCCTGCGGGCCGTGCAGCGAGATCCACGTCGACCGCGGCCCCGCTTTCGGCCCCGACGGCGGGCCCGTCGTGGACACTGCCGGCGACCGGTTCCTCGAGATCTGGAACCTCGTTTTCATGCAGTATGTGCGGGGCGAGGGTGTCGGCAAGGACGGCTACGAGATCCTCGGCGACCTCCCGGCCAAGAACATCGACACCGGTATGGGGCTGGAGCGCGTCGCGTGCCTGCTGCAGGGTGTCGACAACCTGTTCGAGATCGACGAGGTCTTCCCGGTTCTGCAACGGGCCGCGGAACTCACCGGCAAGCGCTACGGCGCCAATCACGATGATGACGTGCGCCTGCGAGTGGTCGCCGATCACATCCGCACGGCCCTGATGCTGATCGCTGACGGCGTGACGCCGGCCAACGAGGGCCGCGGTTACGTCCTGCGGCGCATCCTGCGGCGGGCGGTCCGGGCCATGCGGCTGTTGGGTTACGACGACCGGGCCCTGCCTGAGCTGTTGCCCGTCTCCCGCGATGCGATGAGCGAGTCCTATCCCGAGGTGGGCGACGACTTCAAGCGGATCTCGTCTTATGCCTATGCGGAGGAGGAGGCGTTCCGCGCGACGCTGCTGGCGGGCTCAAGGCATTTCGACATGATGATCACCGACGCTGCGGGCATGGCCGATGCGACGACGGTGAGCGGCGAGGTGGCGTTCAAGCTGCACGACACCTACGGGTTCCCGATCGACCTGACCCTCGAGATGGCGCAGGAGCAGGGCCTGTCGGTCGACGAAGACGGCTTCCGTCGGTTGATGACCGAGCAGCGCTCGCGGGCCAAGGAGGATTCGCGCTCCCGCAAGACGGGCGGCACCGACGTGTCCACCTATAGCAGCGTTCTGAACTCCGCCGGCGCGTCGATGTTCACCGGCTACGCCCAGGTCGAGCGTGAGTCTGCCGTCATCGGGCTGGTGGGAGCCGCCGGCGCCGTTGCCGGCGCCGGCGAGGGCGAGGAGATCGAGATCGTTCTCGACGCAACGCCTTTCTATGCCGAGGCCGGCGGCCAGTTGGCCGATCTGGGCCGGCTGACGGTTGCCGCCGGCGAGCTCGAGGTGCTCGACGTCCAGTCCCCGGTGCCCGGGCTGATCGTGCACCGGGCCCGCGTGCTGCGCGGCGAGGTGCGCGTCGGTGAGACGGCGCACGCTCAGGTAGATGTCGAGCGCCGCAAGTCGATCTCCCGCTCACACACGGCAACCCATCTCGTGCACCGGGCCATGCGCGGCGCGCTGGGGGAGTCAGCCACCCAGGCCGGGTCGCTGAATGCTCCGGGTCGCCTGCGGTTCGACTTCAACACGCCGGCGGCGGTGCCGGTGTCCGTTCTGGTCGACGTCGAGGACGAGGTCAACTCGATTCTGCTCGACGACCTGCCTGTCCGCGCCTTCGTTACCAGCCAGGAGGAGGCCCGGCGGATCGGGGCCATGGCACTGTTCGGTGAGAAGTACGCCGAGGAGGTCCGCGTCGTCGAGGTCGGCGACTACGCCCGCGAACTGTGCGGAGGCACCCACGCGCTGCGTTCGGGACAACTGGGAGTCGTCAAGCTGCTCTCGGAGTCCTCCATCGGCGCCGGCGTGCGGCGGGTGGATGCATTGGTGGGTATGGACGCGTTCCGGTTTCTCGCCCGTGAGCACGTGCTGGTATCCCAGCTCGCCGAAACCTTCAAGGTGCCCGCCGACCAGGTGCCCGAACGGGTGCTCGCGGTGATCTCCCGGCTGCGCGATGCCGAAAAGGAGCTCGAGAAGCTGCGCGCCGACGCGGTGCTTGCCGGCGCCGACGAACTTGCCTCCGGAGCGAGGGATGTCCATGGTGTTGCGGTTGTGGCCGCCCAGGCCCCGGAGGGTCTCGGCGGCAGCGATCTGCGCAGGCTGGCCATCGATGTTCGCGGGCGCATCGACCCCGGGCGGTCGGCCGTTGTGGTTGTCGCCGGGGCGTCGTCCGGTCGTGCCTCGATAGTGGCGGCGGTCAATGCGCCGGCGCGTCACAGCGGGCTGTCGGCTCGACAGATCTTGCAAGCCATCAGCCCGCCGATCTCCGGCAAGGGCGGCGGCAGCGATGACCTGGCGCAGGGCGGTGGAGCCAATGCGGCCGGCATACCCGATGCTCTCGGTCTGGTCGATCGCGCGGTCATCGACGTTGTTGCCGGGGCGGGGTGACCCAGACGCGCGACGGGGTGCGTCTCGGGGTCGACCCCGGCCGGGTGCGGGTGGGAGTCGCTGTCAGTGACCCGGCTGGCCGGTTGGCGACACCGCTGCTTACCCTGCCGCGCAAGGGTGCGATCGAAGCGTTGGCCCGGCTGGTGGACGAAACGTCGGCGGTGGATGTGATCGTCGGGCTGCCCCGATCCTTGTCCGGCGCTGCCGGACCCGCCGAGTCGACGGCTAGAGCATTCGCCGAGGAACTCGGCGCCCGCGTGGCGCCGATACCGGTTCATCTCAGCGATGAGCGTTTCACGACCACCATCGCCACCCGTACTCTGTCCGGACGAGGGGTCCGTGGCAAAGCCCAGCGGGCGGTGGTCGATCAGGCTGCCGCGGTGCTGATCTTGCAGTCCTGGCTCGACCGGCGCGATGAAGGGCAGCCGAGTGACGGACAACCGGGCGATGAGCACAGCCGTACCCATGACACGGACGCAAGGGGGCGGAACGGAACATGACCGATCGCGACCTTAGCCGTGACTTCGACCCTGAGCTTGCTCTCGAACTCGGGCTTGTTGCCGACGACGACCTGGTCCCTCCCGGGCTCGCCGGCGCTGAGCTGGCCGACGCGGGGTGGCCCCGCGATCGCGCCCGCGGTCCTGGCGCTCACCGCCACAGTCACGGCAAGCCCAGCCGAGCCGGCCGCGGCGCCGAGCAACGACCTGCCGGAGGGCGCCGCAAAGGCAGGCGCGGGCGAAACATCGCCGCCCTGCTCGTGGTGCTGACCATGCTCGGCGGACTGGGCGCCGGGATCTGGTACGGCGGCTCGAAGCTGCTATCGGGCTTCGGTGACGTCCCTGACTACCCAGGCAGTGGCACCGGGGAGGTCACCGTGCTGATCATGCCCGGGGACACCGCCTCCGACGTAGCCAATACCCTGGCCAAAGCCGGCGTGGTCAAGAGTCCCAAGGCGTTCGTAGCTGTCGCCGAGAAAGACCCACGGTCGACCTCACTGCAGCCCGGCACCTACCGCCTCCGCAAACAAATGAAGGCCTCGGCGGCACTGAATCTGCTGTTCGACCCCGCGTCGCGTCTACTGGCCCGCGTCACGATCCCTGAGGGCTTCTCGGCGGCCCAGATCCTGACCCGGATCGCGGCGGTCACCAAGTTGCCGCTGGCCCAGTTGCAGGCGGCCGCGGCCGACACAGCAAAGCTCGGCATCCCGGCCTACGCCCACGGCAAGTTGGAGGGATTCCTCTATCCCGCCACTTATGACATCGAGCCGGGGATGAGCCCGCTGCAGATACTGCAGATGATGGTGGCGAAGTTCGACGAGGTCTCAGCATCGAGTGAGTTCGAGGCCAAAGCGGCGACCTTGAAACTGTCGCCGTACGAAGTGCTCATCATCGCCTCCCTGGTGCAAGAAGAAGGCCGGGTCCCCTCGGACATGCCCAAGATCGCCCGGGTGATCTACAACCGGCTGGCCGCCGGCACTCCGCTCGCCGTGGATGCCTCCATCCTGTATGGCCTCGGGCGCACCTCGGGCGAGTTGACAGCTGCCGACCTGGCCAGGAACACGCCATACAACAACCGTCAGCGCAAGGGACTGCCGCCTACTCCAATCGCCTCACCCGGCCTGGAGGCCCTCGAGGCGGCGCTGGCACCTGCGCCGGGCAACTGGACCTTCTACGTCCTCATGGACAAGCAGGGCCACCAGTTCTTCACCAACGACTATGAAGCGTTCGTCGCGCAGAAGGCAAAGTCCAAGCGCGAAGGCGTGTTCAAGTAGATGCCGCGGGCGGCAGTGCTCGGCAGCCCGATCTCGCACTCGCTGTCTCCGGTGCTACACCGCGCCGCATATGCAGCGCTTGATCTGCCCGACTGGACCTATGACGCCATCGAGTGTGACGAGTCAGGGTTGCCGGCGCTCTTGGGCGAGCTGGGGCCGGACTGGGTCGGCCTGTCGCTGACGAAGCCGCTCAAACGAGTGG
>JBHEMN010000168.1:0-28832 GCA_046262575.1 Jatrophihabitantaceae bacterium | reverse complement strand
CGGCGCGCCTGCGCCGACTGCGCCGCAACCACAGTTGCCGCAGGAGCTGCTGCCCAACCCGGCGAAGGCCGACCCGCCGCCGCTGCCGCCGACGCCCCCCGGTGTGGGGCCTCAGCCACTGCCGCCCAATCCGCCGCCGTGGCAAGCGCCGCCTGCGCCCGGCCAGCCGGGAGTCAGGCCCAATGTCGTGCCGCCGAATTCGGTCCTACCTAACACCGCGCCCGCCCCGGCTGCCCCGGTGCCGCCGAACGCGGGACCACCGCTTGTCAGCGGACCGGGACCCGTCCCGGGGCCGGGCGGTACCACGATCACCAGCGCCAATGGCCAGATCGTCGTCACGACCCCCGACGGTGCCCAGACGACCGCGGTGGCGACCGGCGGTGGCGGATACCAGGCCGGCCTCTCAGACGGACGAGTGATGACGGTGAACCCGGACGGGAGTGCAAGCATCCAGTTCCCGGACGGCAGCACGCAGAACTGGGACTCACATGGTCAGTACACCGGGGCGAACACGCCAGGACGCAATCTCGGTCAGCAAGGGGGTGGCGTCAACGCCCCAAGTCCGACGCACGACGTCCGGGTGCCGATGGCCGACGGGGGCTTCCGGATCGACCATCCCGACGGGTCATGTGAAATCCACTGGCCCGACGGCAGCATTGTGCAGGTCGCACCGGACCAGGTGCACTGGACGCAACTGCGTGGTCCGAACTGAACCCAAGAGCTGCGCTCTCATCCCGCCTTAGACCCTTTCAGCGCCCCGGATCCCGCCAATCTGGGGCACTGAGGGGGCAAAGTTGGCGCTAGACGACCTGGTGCAGCAGCGTCACCGGGGCGCCGTCACCGCCGAGGCGGTATGGCTCCAGTTCGGCGTCCCATGCGGCGCCGAGTAGGTCGGAAAGCCCGTGCTCGTAGTCCTCGGCGCTGCGCGCCCGGGTGAGCAAGCCCCGCAGCCGCTCTTCACCGACGACCACGTCGCCGTTCGCCGACACCATGCTGCGGTGGAAACCGCGCCCTGGGACATAGGCCAGACGTTCTCCGTCGCTGGCCCAGGTCGCGTCCTCGGTGACCTCGAACACGAGCATCGGCCAGGCGCGGATCGACGCCGCGAGCCGGGCCCCGGTGCCTATGACCCCGGTCCAGGCGGCCTCGGCGCGCAGGTGCATCGGGGCAGCCGCCTGTCCCGTCCAGTTCAGGCGCGCGGGCCGGCCGAGCACACCGGCTAGCGCCCACTCCACGTGCGGGGCGATGGCCGACGGGCAGCAATGCACGTAGACCACACCGCGCGTGCTCGGCATTGCGCGGTTGCATGCGGGACCGCTGGTGCGGGCCTTGGACATCGCACACCTCCCAGTGACTCGACGGCGACGCCTTCCCCAGCGTCCGTGCGATGTCGAGAGGTGTTCGGTGGTACTGGGGCCATTGTGACCTATGAGCCCCATGTTGCGCCAGTCCAGCTGTGTGGCACGACGACGAGCGCAGGACATCGCCCCGTGCCATCGCGGCGAAAGCGTCCTCGACCCGCTCCAGGGCGATCGTCTCGCTACCTGAACCGGCTCGCCCGCAGCGAGAAGGCCCTGTTGACCTTGACCGGCTTTGCCCCGCTGGAGACCGAGGCCGGTGCCCTGAACCGAGCGTTAGCGGGGCAAAGGCGAGCGGGCAAAGGCGAGCGGCGGGCTAGCGGTGCCGGAGTGCCTTGTAGGTGACCAGCCCGTAGGCGAAATGCGGGACGACATCGCTCGTCCAGTCGAGCGCGGACCACCTGGACGGATTGGTCAGACCAAGCTTCGCCAACGGCAGGTCGGAACCGGCCATCGCAGCCGCCCCCAGCAGGCTGGCGCCAACCAGGGTGGGCAGCCGCCGGATGAGCGGACCGAGCAAACCCGCCGCCGCGCCGATCCCGACACCGGTCGCGATGCCGGCGAGCGGGCCGAGGCCGCCGAGGCGATTCTCCTGCTCAGCGCCGTGCCCAGGCACCGGATGGCCAGCCCGTTCGGCAATGGCGGCGACCGCCTGTTGGGGAGTGTCACTCGGCGGTCGGGCACGCACCGCCATGTCGATGTAGGTGACCGCGTTCAGCGCGGTCGTTCCCGCCGCGCCGGCGATCGCGCCACGCAGCACTGCCTTCAGCATGGACTTCCCCCATGTGGTTCGGTATGGCCGACGAATCCGGTCTGACGTTGAGTCCCCGACGATACCGGCCCATAGCGCGAGCGTGGTATCGGTCTGCGAGGTCGGGTCCCTACCCTGTACATCGACGCGGCGGCGAAATAGCACGACGGGAGCGCGGCGTTGGTGAAGATGGCCGGCCGTCGACGGGGGTGGGACCATCCCGAGGGGAGAAGGCACGAGATGACCGCTAGCTACGAGCTGTCGCACCTGGAACAGCTCGAGGCCGAGGCGGTGCACATCTTCCGCGAGGTGGCGGCAACGTGCGAGCGACCAGTCCTACTCTTCTCCGGCGGGAAGGACTCGGTGGTCATGCTGCACGTCGCCGCCAAGGCCTTCTGGCCGGCGCCGGTGCCGTTCCCTGTCATGCACATCGACACCGGGGAGAACTTCGACGAGGTGATCGAGTTCCGCGATCGCACCGTCGCGCGGCTGGGTCTGGCGCTGATCATCAGCAGCGTGCAGGACGACATCGACGCTGGTCGAGTCGTCGAGGAGACCGGTCCGCGCGCCAGCCGCAATCGGCTGCAAACGACCGCCCTGCTGCGCGGGATCACCGCGAACGGCTTCGGGGCGGTTTTTGGTGGCGCTCGTCGCGACGAGGAGAAGGCCCGCGCCAAGGAACGGGTGTTCAGCTTCCGCGACGAGTGGGGACAGTGGGATCCGCGAAACCAACGCCCGGAGCTCTGGAGCCTGTACAACTCCCGGCACCGCAAGGGTGAGCACCTGAGGGTGTTCCCGCTGTCGAACTGGACTGAACTCGACATCTGGTGTTACCTGCGCGACGAGGCCATCGACCTGCCGCCGTTGTACTACGCACACCGTCGCCAGGTGGTCGAGCGCGACGGCATGCTGCTCGCCAACACCCGCTTCCTCACCCTGCTCGAGGATGAGGTTCCCTTCGAGGCGACCGTCCGCTTCCGCACCGTCGGGGACGCAACCTGCACCGGGTGCGTGGAATCGAGGGCCGATACCGCGCAAGCCGTCGTGACCGAAGTCGCCGCCGCGCGCATCACCGAACGAGGCGCTACCCGCGCGGACGACCGGATCTCCGAGACCGGGATGGAAGACCGCAAGAAGGAGGGCTACTTCTGATGTCGCGGCTGCTGCGCGTCGCTACCGCAGGAAGTGTGGACGACGGGAAGTCCCCCCTCATCGGCCGGCCGCTCTTCGACTCGAAGGCGATCTTCGAGGACCAGCTCTCCGCCCTCGAGCAGACGAGCCGGGATCGCGGGGAGGACCAACCCAACCTCGCGCTGCTGACCGACGGATTGCGCGCCGAGCGGGAGCAGGGCATCACGATCGACGTCGCTTACCGCTACTTCGCCACCCCGCGTCGCAGGTTCATCATCGCCGACACCCCTGGGCACCCCCAGTACACCCGCAACATGGTCACCGGCGCCTCCACCGCCGACGTTGCGCTGATCCTGATCGACGCCCGCACAGGCGTGCTCGAGCAGTCTCGCCGGCACGCGTTCCTGGCCAGCCTGCTCGCCGTCCCTCACCTGGTCGTGTGCGTCAACAAGATGGACCTCGTCGACTACTCATCCGGGCGCTTCGAGGAGATCCGCGAGGACTTCCGGCGCTTCGCGATGAAGCTCGAGATCGCCGACCTGGCGTTCGTACCGATATCCGCCCTCGTTGGCGACAACGTCGTCCAGCGCAGCGCCGCGATGTCCTGGTACGAGGGTCCTTCGCTGCTGCACCATCTCGAGCAGCTCTACGTCGGCTCTGACCGCAACCTCATCGACGCTCGCTTCCCGGTCCAGTACGTGATCCGCCCGCAGTCGACCGATCCCCGCTTGCGCGACTTCCGGGGGTACGCCGGCACGATCGCCGGGGGGGTGTTCAAGCCGGGCGACGAGGTAACCGTGCTGCCCTCAGGTTTCGCGACGTCCGTGCAAGCGATCTGGGGTCCCGGTGGCACACCGATCGCTGAGGCGTTCGCGGGGCAAGCCGTCACGCTGCAACTGGCTGACCACGTCGATGCCAGCCGCGGTGACCTGATCTGCCGGAGGCCGAACCGACCGCACACCGGCCAGGAGGTCGATGCCATGGTGTGCTGGTTGAGCGCGACCACGACGCTCGCGCCGGGCTCCCGCTACACCATCCAGCACACGACCAGCGCAACGAAGGCATCGGTGCAGCAGCTCGACTACCGGCTCGACGTCAACACCCTGCACCGTGACGAGGCTGCCGCCGAGCTGTCGCTCAACGAAATCGGCCGCGTCCGGCTGCGCACCCACGCGCCGCTGCACTTCGACCCCTACCGCCGCAACCGCGAGATGGGCAGCTTCATCCTGATCGACGAGGCCACCAACAGCACAGTCGCAGCGGGCATGATCAACAGGCCGAGCCAGCAGGACGCCGCAGTCGTGTGGCACGAGGGTGCGGTCAAACGCGACGACCGGGCCAGTCGCGGACTCACCGTATGGCTGACTGGTTTGCCGGGGTCCGGGAAGTCGAGTGTCGCGGTCGAGTTGGAGCGCCGCCTGGTCGCGTCCGGACGGCCGGCATACCTGCTCGACGGCGACAACCTGCGGCACGGACTCAATGCCGATCTCGGCTTCAGCGCCACCGACCGCGCCGAGAATGTCCGGCGCGTCGGCGAAGTCGCACAGCTGCTTGCCGACGCGGGCGTGGTCGCGGTCGTCTCGCTCGTCAGCCCGTACCGCGTCGACCGCGACAAGGTGCGGGCGGTACACGCCGCGGCGGCCTTGCCGTTCGTCGAAGTGTTCGTCGACACCCCGTTGCAGGTGTGCGAGGCGCGCGACCCGAAAGGCATGTATGCCAAGGCGAGGGCGGGACAGATCGCCGGATTCACCGGAGTCGACGACCCGTACGAGGCCCCCGCCTCGCCCGACCTGCTGTTGCGCCCCGAGGACGGCGACGCCCTCGCGCAGGCCGCAGCGGTGCTCGCACTGCTCGAGCGGCTCGGGGCGTGAGCGCGCAGCCAACAGACGCGCGGCTCGCGGCCCGGCTCGCGCAGCAGACAGGCGAGTTGTTGCTCGAGTTGCGGCATGGCGACCTGCTCGGTGGGGATCTCAGCGCCGCGGGCGACGCACAGTCCAATGCGTTCCTGCTGCATGAACTGAAGATCTGTCGGCCGGAGGATGCCGTGCTCTCGGAGGAGTCCACCGACGACGCGACCCGCCTGACCAGCGACCGGGTCTGGATCGTCGACCCGCTCGACGGCTCCCGGGAGTTCGGGATGCCGGAACGTACTGACTGGGCGGTGCACGTCGCGCTCTGGCAGGCCGGTCGAGGCATCACCGACGCAGCCGTCGCGCAGCCGGAGTTCGCCGCGGTGTACGCGAGCGATGACGCCGCGCCGGCACCGTCATCCCGACGCCGAGTGATCTTGGTAAGCGACACCCGCCCGCCCGCGTTCGCCGCGGCGGTGGCCGCGGACGTGGCCGCCGAACTCGAGCCGATGGGCTCGGCGGGCGCCAAGGCGATGGCCGTGCTGCGCGGTGCGGCAGCTGCCTACCTGCATGCGGGCGGTCAATGGGAGTGGGACTCCGCCGCTCCGGTGGGCGTCGCGCTGGCTGCCGGCCTGCACGCATCGCGCCTCGACGGCAGTGCGCTGCGTTACAACAGGGCGTATCCCTACCTGCCCGACCTGCTGATTTGTGCACCGGAGCTCGCCGACCCGCTGCTCGCCGCAATTGCCGCCCGCTCGTCGCAGCGTTGAGCTGCGTGCCTCAGGGGTTTCGCGGGTTGTGGGCGTGGGTAGGTCTCGCGTGGAGGCCGAGGCCGTCGGTCCTCGCCGCATCTGCCGAAGGGATGCCTCGTGTTGTCGACAACATTGGACAAGCTGACCGAACGACTCGAACGGGCCACGATCCTGGACAAGCCCAGCGACGCGTTGGCAGCCCTGCTCGGGAAAGTGATGCCCGGTGGCCGGGTGGGCGACGTCGCGAGCGGCACCCCCATCGGCCACCCGCTGCACCCGGTGCTGGTGACGGTGCCGATCGGCTCATGGGTAGCGGCCTCCTACCTTGATCTGACCGGCGGGAACGGCAAGGCCGCGAAACGGCTGGTGGGCCTGGGCAATCTCGCCGCGCTGCCGGCCGTGTTCACCGGAGCGAACGACTGGCTGACCACCTCGGCGGCTGAACGCCGGGTCGGCCTGGCCCACGCGATACTGAACGACACCGCGTTCGCCCTGTACGTCGCCAGCTGGCTGGCCCGCCGCAGGGGCCGCCGGTTCAAGGGCGCCGCGCTGGCGTTGGCCGGGGCGGGGATCGTCGGTACTGCCGGCTGGCTCGGCGGCCACCTGTCCTACGCGCTCGGCGTCGGCGTCGACACCACCGCATTCCAGCACTTCCCCGGCGAATGGACCGACGTCTGCGCTGAATCGGACGTGCGCACCGATGTGCCGACCGGCGTCGAGGCCGCAGGAGTGCCGGTCTTGCTGATCCGGGAGCAGGGCGTGGTGCTGGCGCTCAGCGACCGCTGCACCCATCGCGGTGCCCCGCTGCACGAGGGTGAGGTCTCCGACGGTTGTGTGACCTGCCCATGGCACGGCAGTCGCTTTGCACTCGTCGACGGGTCGGTGAAAGCTGGTCCGGCCACCCGTCCGCAGCCCGTGGCCGAGGTTCGGGTTCTCAAGGGACGGGTTCAGGTGCGGCGCAATGACGAACCCCGTGAGCTGCGCACCAATCCGGCTGGCCACTAACGCCAGCGACAACCAGTCAGCCGCGAGGGCACCCGGGTCATCCGCTTACTTCACCGGGTGCGCCCTCAGGACGGCGGCGATCTTCGTCAGAGCCGCGTCGGACAGCAATAGGTCATTGCCGGTGATGGCTAGCCGCTCCGCCATCTGCACGATCACGGTATCCCGATCGATCATCGCGATGGCCACATTGGTGCTGGCGGACCGGTTGTGCAGCAAGGTCAGGTCGGCGAAGTACAGCGTGACGTACTTCCTCGCTGTCACCGTGAACGAATCACCGAGGATGAGAGTCTTGGGCCGGTACAGGGGTGCCCCGGTCGAGGTGTAGCGGGCCCGGGAGATCTTGTCGCGCTGCACGTCCAAAACACTGCCCGGGTTCAGCGTCACGCCGTCGCGCACGAGCGTCCGCGCGGGAAGCAGATCCTTCTGCGGATGTCCCAGCAGGTACGTCAGGTCACCGATCGGTGTGTACGTGCCGGCATCCACCACATGGGTGCCGGCCCGCAGGGCGGGGTCCAGGGCGTCGGCGAGGAGCTGCGCCTCGATCGAGATGCCCTGCAGGTCCCAATGCGTATCCTTCGGACGGTACAGCGGTGCGTCGCTCGTCTTCGCCGCCGCGATGAGGGGGGTACGCGCGTCGACGTAGCCGGGCGTCGGATTCATGGCGAAGTCAGACCAGAACCGGTCCGTGTACTGCCGGGCACAAGCCCGGCCGAGGTAGGAATTGGGCAGGTACTGCGGATAAACGCTGCTCTTGTCCGGAGCGATCATGATCAGAAATTTGCGGCCGGACCCGGTCACGATGTCGCTGAGTCTCTTCATTCGCGCGACGATGTCGCTCGGGTTCGCTGTGCTCTTGCATCGCACCGAGATGTCGTCGCCGAGGAACAGCCAGCCATCCCGGCCCTGGATCACCTGCGGATAGCCGCCAGACTTGGCCGACGCCGTGTCGCTGGGTGGCTCACGGAAAACGCGCTGCGCAATCTGGGTGTTGGCTGCGACGGCCTGCTTGCGGCCGGCAAGATGATCGATCGCCCAGGCGCCGAGCTCGGGCAGCGCCTTCCAGCCGTCGTGGATGCTCGGAAATTTGCTCAGCGGACGGTTCTCTATCTGCTGGGCCCGGTAGCCGCCCACCGCTGCCATCGCGGGTCCGAAGAAGAAGAGCACCGCAAGGACGAGAATGACCGGGCGGCGTTCGGCGTTGGGACGGCGACCTGCCCGGGAGCGGTGGCCGCGAGACCCGCGGTTGTCGGCCGCGGGGTCGCTGACCTGGTCCGCCTCCGAAACGGTCACCACGTGTCCCTTCGCCGTCGAGGTCAGAACTGGAAGTATAGGAAAGGGCTGAACGTGCCGGCCGCGATAGCGATCGCCGAGTACGGCGCGAGCGCACCGCTGACCACCCAGCGCAGCCCGGTCGGCCACCGCACGTCCCGGCGCTGCAGCACCCGGCCGAACACCCACGAACTCGGGACGAGCAAGACGAGCAGCCCGAGGCTGAGCGCAGTGAGTCGGTAGTGAGTCATGGAGACGGCAACCGCATCGGGCAGCGAGCCGAGGTCCGGCACCGCCATCTTGGCCAGGAAATGGGATGCATAGGTGATGTCCGGGGACCGGAAGATCACCCAGCCCACCAGCACGATCAAGAACGTGGCGACCCGGCGCGCCATCACCGCCACAGCACCGAGCTCGCGCTTGTCCCAGTCCGTCACCCGCTCGATGATCAGCCAGGTGCCGTGATAAAGCCCCCAGATCAGAAAGGTCCAGTTCGCGCCGTGCCAGAAACCGGTCAGGACGAAGACGGTCAACAGGTTTCGGTACGTGGCGAGGGAACCGTGCCGGTTGCCGCCGAGCGGGATGTAGACGTAGTCCCGGAACCAGCGGGACAGCGACATGTGCCAACGGCGCCAGAAGTCGGTGATAGAGGTTGCCGAGTAGGGCCGGTTGAAGTTTTCCGGCAGCCTGAAACCGAACATCCGGGCCAGACCGATGGCCATGTCCGAATACCCGGAAAAGTCGAAATAGATCTGCACGGCGTACGCGAGGACGCCCATCCAGACGGTCTGGGTGGTCAGTCCGGGCACGGCGGTGCCGAAAGCCGCGTCTGCGATCGGACCGACCGAGTCGGCGATGACGACCTTCTTGGTGAGCCCCCAGGCGAAGCGCGGAAATCCCTCAGCGAAGTCGTCCAGCCGCGGCCGATCCGTGTCGCCCAGCTGGTCGGCAATCTCGTGATACCGAACGATCGGGCCGGCGATCAACTGGGGGAACATCGCGATGTAGGTGACGAACTGCACCGGGCTGCGCTGTGCCTTGCGGCTGTGCCGGTACACGTCGACGACGTAGGACAGGTGGTGGAAGGTGAAGAACGAGATGCCGATCGGTAGGGTCACCGACACCACGGGACTGTGCAGGCCCAGGCCCAATGCCGAACTGAGCGCGTGGATCTGGCGCGAGGCGAAACCGGCGTACTTCCAGATCGCCAACACCCCGACGTCGAACGCGATCGCGAACACCAGGGTGGCGCGACGCACCGCGGGCCGACCCGCGAAGCGGTCCAGATCGACCGCGATACCGGTGGTGTAGTTGACCACCATGCAGGTGAGCAACAGGAAGACGAATGGTCCGGCGCCGTACATGTAGAAGCACAGGCTGGCCAGCGAGACGATCCCATTGCGGAACCGACGGGGCAGCACCCAGTAGAGCAGCAGAACCGCCGGCATGAAGTACCAGAGAAAAACGGGCGCAGCGAAGGACATGTTTCTGCGCAACTCCCGGGCATAGACGATCGGCCGAGCAGACGATACGCCGGACGGTGCCCTCGGCAGGCGGACGAGGTCGGGTGCCGCGCCCGCCCCAAGCGCGGCGCGCGCTCAGTCGGCGCTGACCTGCGCAGCCGCAGCGGGGTCGCCCGGCGTGGACTGCTCGTCGAAGACCCTGCTCCCGCGCACGTCCGCCTCGGTGATCACCATGAGATCATCCCGGCTCACCGGGTCCTTGGCGGCCACGAGGCGATTCGCCTGGCGGAGCCGGCTTCGTTCCAAGGCGTTGCGTACGCTGCGCGCGTTCGCGAACCGGGGCAGTTTCAACCTCCGGTCGAGATACTCATCGAACGCCGCCTCGGCGTCTGGGCTGAACCTGTAGTCGTCGCGGGCGAGCATGAGTTCGGCGATCGCTACCAGCTCGGACTTGGTGTAGTCCTCGAACTCGATGTGGTGCGCAACACGTGAACTCAGGCCCGGGTTGGCGGAGAAGAACGTCTCCATCCGGTCCTCGTAGCCCGCGAAGATGACCACGAGCGAGCCCCGTTCGGACTCCATCTCCTGCAGGAGGATCTCGATCGCCTCCTGGCCGTAGTCGCGCTCGTTCTCCGGCCGGAACAGGTAGTACGCCTCGTCGATGAACAGCACGCCTCCGGCCGCCTTGGCCAGGGCTTCCTTGGTCTTCGGGGCGGTGTGGCCGATGAATTGACCGACCAGGTCCTCGCGGGTGACGGCGTGCACCTTCGCTATCCGCAGATAACCCAGCGCGTGCAAAATCTCGGCCATGCGCAGCGCAACCGTCGTCTTGCCGGTGCCGGGAGCGCCGGTGAAGCTCATGTGCAGTGAGGGTTTGCTCGCCGACAACCCGAAGCGCGCTCGGGCGCGGTCCACGGTCAGCAGTGCTGCGATCTCCCGGATCCGCAGCTTCACCGCCGTCAGTCCGACGAGTTCGTCGTCGAGGCGATCGAGCACCTTGCGGACCTTCGCGCTCGCTTCGTCCTCGCGCAGGTCCACGGTCTCGTCCGCGCCCAGGACAGTGTCGGGCGTCTCGGCGGGTTCATCCTTGTTCTGGGCAGGCCCACCCGTCTGGTTCGGCTGCGCAGCGGTCTTGCCGGAGGACCCCGTGGTCGGCGGCCGGTACATCGAGAAGCCGGACTGACCCCCCGAGGTCACGACGATCCGTTGTCGCTGCGCTGGTACCTCTCACCAGGGCGTGCCTCAGTCGCGTAGGAGTGGAACGCGTAACGCTGGACGCGGCCCTCGGCCTCAGTTCGGTCCATCCGGAAGCCCGGCTCTTCGGCAGGTCGCTGGACGAGGAAGCTCAGCGCAGTCGTCTGTCGGCCGAGGCTGGCGTCGTAGGCCTGTACCCGCACGTAGTGGTTCGGGAAGGTCTTGCGGCACTCGTTGATCTCGCTGAGCACGCCGTCGGGCTGGTCGAGGTCGAACATCGGCAGCCCCCACATCTCCCAATAGACGTTGCGCGGGTGCGGGTCGTCGGTGTACTCGATCGACACCGGCCAGCCGTTGTCCAGCACATAGCGAATCTGGGCCGTGATCTCGTCGTCGGTGAGCTCGGGGAGGTAGGAGAACGCGCCGTGACGCAATATCATTTCGGGCTCCTGCTGGTTCGGGTTAGGCATTCGGGGTTGCGACGACGTCGGGCGCGTCCGTCGAGGTGTAGTCGAAGGTGATGTCGCCCCAGGTGTCCAGCGCGACCTGCAGTGGATGGCAGCTCTTCGCGGCGTCGCGCAGGATGTCCAGCCCCTCCTTGACGAAGTCGCGGCCCTCGTTGCGGGCCTTGATCATCGCTTCCAGCGCGACCCGGTTCGCCTCTGCGCCGGCCGCGATGCCCAACGGGTGCCCGATGGTGCCGCCGCCGAATTGCAGGATGACGTCCTCGCCGAGGTGGTCCAGGAGTTGGTGCATTTGGCCCGCGTGGATGCCGCCTGACGCGACGGGCATGCAGCCCGGCATGCTCGCCCAGTCCTGATCGAAGTAGATGCCGTTACCGGGGTTGGCCGGGATGTGATCCAAGCGCAGCGTGTCGTAGAAGCCGGCCGTGGTGGCCGGGTCGCCTTCGAGCTTGCCGACCACGGTTCCGGCGTGGATGTGGTCGACGCCGATCAGGCGGCACCACTTGCCGATCACCCGGAAGCTGACGCCGTGCGTCTTCTGCCTCGTGTACGTCCCATGACCGGCCCGGTGCAGGTGCAGCAGCACGCTGTTGCGGCGTGCCCAGATTGCCATCGACTGCATCGCCGAGTAGCCGATCGTCAGGTCGATCATGATGATGACGCTGCCCAGTTCCTTGGCGAACTCGGCCCGCTCGTACATGTCCTCGACCGTGGCGGCGGTGACGTTCAGGTAGTGACCCTTGCTCTCGCCCGTGTCGGCAATCGCCTTGTTGACGCCCTCCATCGCGTAGAGGTAACGGTCGCGCCAGCGCATGAACGGCTGGGAGTTGATGTTCTCGTCGTCCTTGGTGAAGTCCAGCCCGCCACGGCACGCCTCGTAAACCACCCGGCCGTAGTTGCGCGCGGACAGGCCGAGCTTGGGCTTGACGGTGGCGCCGAGCAACGGTCGACCGTACTTGTTGAGCATCTCGCGTTCCATGACGATGCCGTGCGCCGGACCCTGGAACGTCTTCACGTACGCGACTGGGATCCGCATGTCCTCAAGGCGGAGGGCTTTCAGCGGCTTGAAGCCGAAGACGTTGCCGATGATCGAGGACGTGAGGTTGGCGATCGAGCCCTCTTCGAACAGGTCGATGTCGTAGGCGACGTAGGCGAAGTACTCACCCTCGCGGCCGGGCACTGGATCCACCTGATAGCACTTGGCCTGGTAGTGGGTGTGGGCAGTGAGGCGGTCGGTCCAGACGACCGTCCAGGTCGCCGTCGAGGACTCCCCCGCCACCGCCGCGGCGGCCTCTATCGGGTCGACGCCTTCCTGCGGTGTCACCCGGAACAGCGCGAGGACGTCGGTGTCCTTGGGCACGTAGTCGGCGTTGTAGTAGCCCATGCTGGCATAGCTGTGTACGCCCGGGTCCCAGCGGGCCGGCTCGGCCTTCTTCGCACCATCGTCATCTGCCACGAGTCCTCCTGAAGGTCACCGGCGCGCTGCTTCCCCAACCGTGTGATTCCAGCATGCTCGGGTACCCTTAACATGTCCAGCGAGTGTTTGCCGCATTTACCTGAGTCATCACTCATGTTTGAATGGTTCCATGACCCCGTCTCGGCTGCTGACGTTCTTGACGATCGTGGAATGTGGATCGGCCAAAGCCGCTGCGGGGCGCCTCTCGGTCACCGAATCCGCCGTCTCGGCCTCGCTGGCCGCCCTGCACCGGGAGGTCGGCGTGACGCTGTTCGAACGTTACGGCCGTGGCCTTCGGCTGACCGAGGCGGGCAGGGTGTTCACCGATTACGCGCGCCTCATCCTGGGCTTGATGGACGAGAGCGTGGGCGCGGCGCGGCAGGGCGTGGCGGCCGACAGCGGCCGAGTGCGGCTTGGTGCGGTGACCACGGCTGGGGAGTATTTGGTGCCCGGTCTGCTGGCCTCCTTCCGGCGCCGCTATCCCGATGTCGAGGTGACGCTCGAGGTCGGCGTCCGGGACCACATCCTGTCTCTGCTTGCCGATCATCGACTCGATGTCGTCATCGCCGGGCGGCCATTGCAGGGTTTGGCGCTGGTGACGCGCGCGACCAGGGCGAACTCCCTGATCGTCGTCGCTGCACCGAACGCCGCAGCCGACCTCGCGACCAGCACCTGGCTGCTGCGCGAGCCTGGGTCGGGGACCCGTGACACGACCCTGGCGCTGCTCGAGTCACTCGAGCTCCAACCGCCCACGCTCGCCCTGGGCTCACACGGGGCGGTGGTGGCGTCCGCAGTGCTCGGGCTCGGCGTCACCGTGGTTTCGGCCGACGCGGTGGCGCATCACCTGCGCAACGGCGACCTGGTGCCGGTGACCGTGCGTGGAACTCCGCTCAGACGGCCTTGGCACGCCCTCACCACGGCCGCGCCTACCGCCACCGCGCGGCTGTTTCTCGCTCATCTGAGCGATGTCGAGGCCGCGGGGGACTTGGCGTTCCATCCTCGGCGGCCCAGCCGCAGCCGGCCCGCAGCCCCCGAAGCCGCCGTTGGGCCTTCGTCAGCGCGAAAGGTTGGGGCGGTTCACCCGGCCACCCGCCCCCGTGGGTGAGGTGAGTCGGGCGTTGCCTGCATAGCGTCGGTAACATGCAGGACGAGAACGGCCTGAACAGGAGGTCCAGCGTGCTCGGACTGCATCAGGTCGCCGCTGCCCTCGTCACGCCCGACAAGGGAATTCTCGCCGCGGACGAGAGCATCGCGACGATGTCCAAGCGCCTCGAGGGGGCCGGCGTCGCATCGAGCGAAGGGACGCGCCGCGATTACCGCGAACTGCTGGTAACTACGCCAGGGCTCGACGCCTGGGTCTCCGGGATCATCTTGTGCGCGGAGACGCTCGGGCAAGAGCTGGCCGACGCCACGCCGTTCGCCGAGGCCGCGGCCGCCCGCGGCATCATGCCCGGAATCAAGGTCGACGCCGGCCTCACCCCGCTCGCCTTCGCCGACGGCGGCACGGTCACCGAGGGGCTCGACGGCCTGCGCGAGCGGCTGGCCGAGTACCGCCCGCGCGGCGCGGTATTCGCCAAGTGGCGTGCGGCGCTGGCCCCGGTGGGGTTGAGTCCGCGAACGGTGCACGCGAATGCCCATGCACTCGCCCGGTACGCGGCGCTTTGCCAGGAGGCGGGCATCGTGCCGATCGTCGAGCCCGAAGTGCTCATGGACGGAGCCCACCCGATCGCGACGTGCGAAACGGCCACCGCCTGCACGCTCGAGGCGGTGTTCGATGAACTCGACGCAATGGGCGTCGATCCGCGCGGCATGCTTCTCAAGCCGAACATGGTCGTCGATGGCATCGAGAATGAAGACCAGGCTGGCCCCGAAGAGGTTGCCCGCCGGACCTTGGCGGTGCTGAGCTCGGCCGTTCCCCCGACGGTTCCGGGCATCGCCTTCCTGTCCGGCGGGCAATCCAACCAGCAGGCGTGCGAGAACCTGGCGGCGATCAACGCCCAGGCTGCGACGAACGATGCAGCGCCGTGGCGGCTGACGTTCTCATTCGGACGTGCGCTCGTGAACGACGCGCTGCTGCGCTGGGGCGGTGTTACCGACCACGTCGCGGCCGCCCAGGGCGCGCTGGCCGAGAACTGCCGGCGGGCCAGCGAGGCCACGGCCACGACTGCGGCCCCCGTGGGAACCTGATCGGCCGACATGCGTGACGCACGCAAGACCCTAACGCGCTACACCATTGAGACCGAGCATCGCCACCAAGGCTCGACCGGTGACTTCTCCGGATTGCTCAACGCTGTGGCAACAGCGGTGAAGGTGATCAGCAACCAGGTCAACCGGGGTGCGCTCATCGGCACCCTGGGCAGCGCCGGGCAGGAGAACATTCAGGGCGAGGTGCAGAAGAAACTCGACGTCATCAGCAATGAGGTGATGATCGGCGAGACGGAATGGGCCGGCCATCTGGCCGCGATGGTCTCGGAAGAGATGGCGGAAATCTACCCAATCCCGGAGGGCTACCAGCGCGGCAAGTACCTGCTCGTGTTCGACCCGCTGGACGGCTCGAGCAACATCGACGCAAACATCTCCGTCGGCACCATTTTCTCGATCCTGCGCAGTCCGGACCCGGCCGCCGAACCACTGGCCGAACACTTTCTGCAGCCCGGCGTCGCGCAAGTGTGCGCCGGCTTCGCCCTCTACGGTCCGTCCACGATGCTCATCCTCACCACCGGCGACGGCGTGGACGCCTTCACCCTCGATCGGGAGATCGGGGCGTTCATCCTGACCCACCCGCAGATGCGCGTGCCCGAGGACAGCCAAGAGTTCGCGATCAATGCCTCCAACGAACGATTCTGGGAGCCACCGGTGCGCCGCTACGTCCAGGAGTGCCTGGCCGGCCGGACGGGGCCGCGCGAGCAGGACTTCAACATGCGCTGGATCGCCTCGCTTGTCGCGGAGGCGTACCGCATCCTCACTCGAGGCGGGGGGTTCCTGTATCCCAACGACACCAAGGACCCGAACCGAGCGGGTCGCCTGCGACTCATGTATGAGGCCAATCCGATCGCCTTCATCATCGAACAGGCCGGCGGCTTCGCGAGCACCGGGCGCCAGCGCGTGATGGCAGTCCACCCAGACGGCGTACATCAGCGGGTGCCGTTTATTTTCGGTTCCCGTAACGAGGTCGAACGAATCGAGCGCTACCACCACGAGGCGGGCGAGAACAGCGGGGACGTAGCCGATGACTCCTACGACTCGTCGCTGTTCAACACCCGCTCGCTCTTCCGCATGCCATAGCCAACAGAACAGGAGAAGGCATGTCGGCAAAGCACCCCGTCGTCGCCGTCACCGGGTCCTCCGGAGCGGGTACGTCCTCCGTGACCAAGACCTTCCAATACATATTTCGTCGCGAGCAGATCGAGGCCGCGATCGTCGAGGGCGACTCGTTCCACCGCTATGACCGCGAGGGGATGAAGATCGCAGAGGCCGAAGCGGAGCAGGCGGGTAACAACCACTTCTGCCACTTCTCACCCGAAGCGAACCTGCTGGAGGAACTCGACTCGCTGTTTCGCGAGTATGGCAAGGATGGCCGGGGCAAGGTCCGCAAGTACTTGCACGACGAGGACGAGGCCAAGCCCTTCGGGCAAGAGCCTGGGACATTCACGCCATGGGACGACGTTCCCAAGAGCGACTTGCTGTTCTACGAAGGGCTGCATGGCGCAGTCGCCACCGACGCGGTGGACATCGCGCAGCATGCCGACCTGCTGATCGGGGTCGTTCCGATCATCAACCTCGAGTGGATCCAGAAGGTGCACCGCGACAAGACCGAGCGGGGTTACTCCGGCGAAGCGATCATGAACACGATCCTGCGGAGGATGCCCGACTACGTGAACTGCATCTGCCCGCAGTTCTCCAAGACCCATGTGAATTTCCAGCGGGTGCCCACCGTCGACACGTCCAACCCATTCATCGCCCGCTTCATCCCAACGGCGGACGAGAGCTTCGTCGTCATCCGATTCCGGGATCCGAGAGGCATCGACTTTCCCTACCTGTTGTCCATGCTGCACGACTCGTTCATGTCGCGGCCCAACAGCATCGTCATACCTGGCGGAAAGATGGAATTAGCGATGCAGTTGATCTTCACACCCCTCATCCTGCGGCTGATGGATGCACGGCGGAAGGCATGAGGCGGAGCAGGCCGTCAGCTCGCCGCGTAGGGGATGACCACCTCGACGCTGGTCCCGTCGCCGGCTCGCGAGGTCACCGACAGATGGCCGCCCAGCAGCTGCACGCGTTCGTACATCCCCATCAGACCGTACTGCGACCCGGCGCTGCGACCGCGCAGCAAACCCAACACAGGTCCCGGGGCATCGAACCCCCGGCCGTCGTCGGTGACGCGCAGCAGGACCGAGCGCCCGTGCTTGACCAGGCGCACTAGTGCCCTTTCGGCCTCGGCATGTTTGACCACATTCGCAATGGCCTCCTGCGCGATGCGGAACAGCGCGGCCTCGACGTGTTGGGGCAGGTCGAGGTCCTGCGCGTCGACCTCGACTCTGACGTTGGGGATCGCGCGGGCCATGCTGACGAGCCCCGCGGCCAGCCCGAGGTCGTCGAGCACTGGGCTGTGCAGACCTGAAATCGCATTGCGGGCTTCGGCGAACGCGAGGTCGCAAGCCGCGCGAGCCACACGCACCTGGTCGGTCACGTAGTCGTAATCATGCTCGGTCAGAGCGACGTCGAGAGCGCAGAGATGGAAGGTCAGGCTGGCTAGTGCCTGCGTCACGCCGTCGTGCAGATCACGTGCCACACGGCGCCGCTCCCCCTCCTGTGCCGCCACCGTAGCCGCGACGATGCCCTCCCACCGGTCCTCGAACTCCCCGAGGCTCGCGGACGCTCGATCGAGCTGCACCCGAAGACCCACCAGGTCGGCAACCGCCTGCGCGGCGTTGACGTCGCTGGATCCGAACTCCCTGCGCGAGAGGCTGTGTAGGGCAAGGACTGCCGTGCAGCCCGCTTGCGGCGAGCGGGCCGGAACGCACAGCCGCGACACCAACTGGCCGGCCTGTAAGCCCAGCAGTTCGCGGTGCAAGACGTTGCGCGGATTGTCATCGACCAGCACCGCGGGGATCTCGTCGGCCGCGACGCGGCCAGTGACGCCGAACCCACTCGGAAGCCGCAACGGTTGCTGGGTTGCCGGACGCGCCGGATACATGGCCGCGACCACGAGCTCGCCATTGGCTTCGATTCGGTAGACGAGGCAACCGTCGGCGGCGAGCGCCTCGGTGAGCAAGCGCGCCGAATCCGTCAGTGCGACCTGCAGGTTCGGCTCACGGGCGAGGATTTGACACGCCGCGGCGAGGAGTTCGCGCCCCCCGGTTGCCGGGCGTGGGGAGCCAGCACCGGCCGCTGCCCTGCGCTCGCTCGAACGGGCGGTCAATGGAACAGGCCTTCGCGCAACGCAGTCGCGACCGCGCCCCCGCGGTCTTTGACGTCGAGTTTGCGGTACACGCCACGCAGATGAGTCTTGACGGTGTCATCGCTGACCACCAGCCGCGCCGCGATGGCCTTGTTGGACATGCCACCCACCAGGAGCGCCAGCACCTCGCTCTCGCGCTGGGTCAGCCCGAGTCGCGCGCCAGGCCAGAACTCGCCGCTTTGCAGATGTGCCGCCGACGCGGCGACGCGACCGGCCAGCGTCGGGTCGATGACGATCTCGCCTTCACAGACGTTCTCGAGATGCCGTACCAGCTCGTGGCCATCGACCCGCTTGAGGAGGTAGCCGGAGGCACCGACACGCAGTGCCTGGTACAGGTACTGCTCGTCGTCGTAGACCGTCAGGAACACCACCTTGGCCTGCGGGTCGAGCTTGCGAATCGCCGAACACACGTCCAGACCGCTGCCCTGCCGCAAACGCACATCGCAGAGCACGACATCGGGATGACCGGCACTCACGGCATGTACCGCCCCGTCGGCCTCGGTCGCGGTCGCGATGACTTCGACCCTGTCGGGGAACCTGGAGAGCATGGCCAAAAGCCCCTGCAACACCATCTCGTGGTCATCGACCAGCAGGACGCGCATCGGCTTCCGCATCGCCTCACTTTAGTGGCCGAGCGGGCCCGATCAGCCCTGACCACACGGGGGATTCACCCGGACAACCACCCGCGTGGGTGAGACGCCACCGCTCAGACGTACTTACCGTCAACGAGCGGGAGGCTCCCAAGCCGCCCGTGCCGCAGACAACCGCAGGGAGTGCGCGTGCCTGACAAGCACATCAGGATGACGCGCTCGCGCACGCCAGATGCGGCCCGCCCCAGGCCGGTGATGCTCGCCGTCGGCGGCGACAGTGCGTCGGGTAAGACCACGCTCGCCATGGGCTTGGTCGAGGCGATCGGAGCCGATCGGTGCACGGCGATCTGCGTCGACGACTACCACCGTTACGACCGTGCGGAGCGCCAGGACCTGCCGTTCACGCCGCTGCATCCGGATTGCAACTACGTCGACATCATGGAGCAGCACCTGCAGATGTTGGCTACCGGCCAACCGATCCTGAAGCCCGTGTACGACCACAGCTCGGGCACCTTCAGCCGGCCGCAGTACGTCGAGCCTTGTCAGTTCGTCATCATCGAAGGACTGTTGCCATTGTCCACCAAGCTGTCACGCGCCTGCTTCGACATCAGCGTCTTTCTCGATCCGCCGGAGGAAATCCGCCACGATTGGAAGATCAAACGCGATACCAGCAAGCGCGGGTACTCCCGCGAGCAGGTGCTGGCTGACCTCGAACGCCGAGAGCCGGAGTCTGCGCAGTTCATCCGCCCGCAGCGCAGCCACGCCGACGTCGTCGTCAGGTTCGCACCAGTGCCAACCCGAAACGATCCGCCGGGAACGCCCCTGTCGGCAGAACTCCTGCTGCGGCCCACCATTGCGCATCCGCCGCTGAGCCACGTCCTCACCGATGACCATCGTACGGCGATGCACCTGAAGATCATTCGGGACAGTGACGGCACGCCGGTGGACTGCCTGCACGTGCACGGCCACGCCAACCAGGACGAGATTCAGATGCTCCAGAAGGAGGTCTGGGCCGGTGTGGCGGACAAACGCGAGATGCCCGAAGGGCTGGGCTCGGTCGGCGTGGGTGAGCGCAGCGAACCGCTTGCTATGACCCAACTGCTGCTGCTCTGCCACCTCATGCAAGAGGTGTACCAGGCCTGAGCCGTCGTCAGCGGCACCGACGGGGGAACGGTTCACACCGAAGCGTCACCCGTATGGGTGACGCGACAAACAACGCGTGGCAGCAAGATCGCACCGTCGGAACCCGACCCTGTCAGGGGACGCCATGATCAAGAGAATCAGCCTCGCCATCGTTTTCGTCGTCGGGCTCACCTGGGTCGCCGCGACTTTCATCTTCAACCTCTGGGGCAAGGCGCCAGGGGTCGACGGCACGACCAAGACGCTGCGCCCTGCCTTCTCCGACGCCGGCGTCGCTCAGCAGAAAAAGGACATCGCCGCCGTCAAGGGTGTCGTCACCGAGCTGAAGACCGTGACCGTTCCGTTCCTCGCCAAGCAGCTGAAGGTGACGCCTGCTGCCGCCACCAAGCTCATCGGGTCGAAGTTCCCCGCAGTGGGGGTCGCCCTGGGAACGAAGGACAACGACGGTAAGCCCTATGCCGACCACAAGACCTATCTGGAGCACGCAGCCGGATACCTGACCACGGTCGTAACTCAGATCGAGGCCCAGCGGCCCGGGTTCGCCAGCGCGGAGTCAATCCCGACGAAGGACATCCCCACAGTCGGCCTGGCGTGGTTGTTCTTGGCGCTCGGCATCGTCGTGCTCGTCGTAGCCGTACTCGTCCTGCGTAGACCGGAGCTCGGCCTCGTGCTGGCCGCAGTGGTGGCGCTGTTGGGTATCGTCGTGATCGCCGTCACCTATGTGCTTGACGTCCCCGGCAAGGCACAGGGCGTCGACAACATCACCAATGCGTTCCGCCCGGTCTACAAGTCATCGGGGCCGCTGAGCATCAACACGGGCGCGAAGTATCTCGCCCGGGTTCGTGCAGCCGATGTCCAGCTCGAGACCAAGGTAATTCCTGCCCTGCCAGGCCTGCTCAATGCGCCGTTGTCGACCGTGGTCAAGGTGCTTAAAGCCAAGTCACCCAAGGTCTCGCATGCCCTGCTCGGCCACGACCCCGCCCACCCCAAGTTGTCGGTACTGGCCGGCATTCTCGGCCGCTTCGACGCGTTGGCCGCGAAGGTCAAGAAGTCCTCTTCCGACTTCAAGAAGACCGATGGCATACCAGGCCTCGGCTGGCCGACCACAGTGGTCCAGTTCCTGCTCGTCGGCCCCGCCGTGCTGCTCATCCTGGCCGGACTGGGCCTGTTCCTCGCGGGCCGTGCGCGCCCCGCGGCCGCTCCCTGACACCGAAGCCGGCCCCTACGCAGCGAGGGCCGTTGCCGATTCGGCAGCGGCCCTCGCCTGCGCCTCGCCGGGCCCGCGACCGCCTAGACCAGGTCGCCGGGGGAAGCGACGCGGGCAGTCGCGGGGGGCGACAGGGACAGTAGTGGCTCGGCCAGAATCTGCGCGTACCGATACGCGGTGCCGAGGGCTGCGGCGGCGGCCTCGGGAAACATGAACACCGGCAGCGATCGCGTTGCCCCGGCCAGCGCAACCGAGCCCGCCTCAGCACCGACCTGCGTCGCCACAATCGGTTTGTCCGAGCTTGCCGCGGCCGCACCGATCACAGCTCGCAGAGCGGCGGCCGTGTCGCTCTCCTCACTTTCGGAGAAGACTGTCAAGATCGCATCGATCTGGGCGGACGCGAGCAGCACGTCCAGCGCGTTGCCCACCTGCCCGGGCGCCACCCCCGCACCGAGGTCGACCGGATTCTGGGTGGACGGGGCCGATGGTACGAACGATCGCAGCACCGCTTGCGTCGCCCCGTCAAGCTCGGCGACCGTCAGCCCTGCAGCTTCGGCAGCTTGGGCGGCGAGGATGCCGAGACCGCCCGAGTCGCCGATGATCGCGACACGCGGGCCGGCGGGCAGCGGTTGCCCAGTAAGCACCCGAGCCGCGTCGAGCAGGTCGTGTATCGTCGCCATCCGCAGCACCCCCGCACTGCGGAACAGCGCCTCGAGGTCTGCCTCGTCGGCGGTTCCGGAATGCAGGGCCAGGATCGGCTTGCACCGCGCGACGCTGCGGGCGATTCGGGCGAACGTCGACGGATCGCCGAGTTGATCGGCGTACACGCCTATGACCCGGGTATTCGGGTCGTGCTCCCAGTGCAGCAGCATGTCATTCACACTGACGTCAGCCGTTATCCCGCCCGACACGAACTGCGAGACGCCCAGACCGACCCGGGCCGCGGCAACGATTAGGGCCATCCCGATGCCGCCCGACTGGGAGAACAGGCCGAGTTCGCCGGACTGCATCGGCAGGACAGCGAACGTCGCATCCAGTCGAACCGCGGGATCGGTGTTGACCACGCCAGCACAGTTCGGTCCGAGCAGGCGCATGCCGTATGCATCGGCTGTCTCCAGCACCTCGTCGTGCAATTCCTTGCTTGCGGTGCCGGCCTCGCCGCCGCCCCCACTGAGCAGCAACACCGCGCCCACCCCGCGTTCCCCGCACGCCCGAACCACGCCCGGGATATGCCGTTGCGGGACCGCAACGACTGCGAGGTCGGGCGCCATGGGCAGCTCGGCCGGCGAGGGCACGCACGGCACACCGAGTACCGAGGCGTGACGTGGGTTCACGGCGTGGACAGTTCCCGTGAACCCGCCCTCGAGAATGTTGCACAGCACCTGACACCCCGAGGACCCGGGGCGTTCGCTCGCGCCGACCACCGCGACCGAGCGCGGCGCGAGCAGCGGGTCAAGGCTCGCGCCGCCAGCGCAGTCTCCCGGGTCGTCCCCGGTCGCGAGCATGCGGCGCCGGTCGAGCGCGCCGTGGTGGTAAGCCCTCCTAGGTGAGCCCATGAGCCGAAGCCTGCCGCCACCAAGGGGGGCCCGGCAGAGGCTAAGGGCCCAGTCTGACTCGCCTTATTCTCGACAAATGCCCTTATATGCCACGGTGGCAGGCCATGGTGGGCACTTCGTGACGGCTTAAGAGGGCGGGTTCGGCCGCCCTATGTCCGACGGATTTCCGCGCCATAAACAGCGGCCTGGGTTCGCCGCTCCATGCCGAGCTTGGCCAACAAAGCGGAGACGTAGTTCTTCACCGTCTTCTCGGCAAGGAACAACCGCTCGCCGATCTGACGATTCGTCAGGCCCTCGGTGATCAGTCCGAGGATCTCCCGTTCACGTTCGGTCAGTGACGCCAGCCTCCTGTCCTGCGAAGCGTCCTCGCGCAGGCGCGCGAGCAACCGCTGCGTGAGGGCCGGGTCGAGTAATGATTCTCCCGCGGCCACCCGTCGGATCGCATCGACCAGGCTAGAGCCGCGAATCTCCTTGAGCAGATAACCAGCCGCACCGGCCATGATGGCGGCGAACATCGCGTCGTTGTCGTCGTAGGACGTGAGGATGAGGCAGCCGACGTCGGGCATCGACGAGCGGACGTCGCGGCAGACGTCGATGCCGTTGCCGTCGGGTAGTCGCACATCCAGCACGGCGACGTGGGGCCGGGCGGCGGGAATGCGCTTGAGTGCCTGTGCCGCGCTGTCGGCCTCGCCGACGATGACGATGTCATCCTCGGCATCCAGCAGGTCGGCGATTCCGCGTCGCACGATCTCGTGGTCGTCAAGCAAGAAGACCCGGATCGCTGCATCGCGCCGGCCGGGGTTCAACCCAGTGGGACCGTCCATCGCAAATGGGTTCCTTTTCGCAGGGACGATGAATCTTGCGGCGTCGTCGGATCGATGACCAGGGTGCCGGCGAGCTGCTCGGCGCGCTGGCGCAGATTGGCCAAGCCGCTTCGCCGCTCGGTGTCGCCTATGCCCACGCCGTCGTCGATGACCTCGAGGCGGGCTTCGGTGGCGCTCGCCGTGAGCGACACGTCGGCGTGGCTCGCCAGCGCATGCCGGGCGAGGTTAGTGAGCGCTTCCCTCGTCACCGCCACGAGGTCATCGACGACCGACTCGGGGATCACCGAGTCCACCGGACCGATGAACACGAGGCGGGGCTCGAAAGGCAACAGCGGCGCCACCTCGGCGATCACGCCGAGCAGACGGGTGCGCACGGTCCCGGTTTCCGGACCGAGCTGGCCGCGCAATTGGAAAATCGACGTGCGGATCTGGCGGATCGTCTCGTCAATGCCGAGCACTGCCCGCTCGAGGCGCTCGGCGCGGTCGTCGCGCGGTAACGCAGCGGCCACACTCTGCACGGTCAGGCCCGCGGCGAACAGCCGCTGGATGACGTGGTCGTGCAGGTCGCGCGCGATTCGGTCGCGGTCCTCCAACAGCACCACGCGCTGTTGGTCGGCGCGGGCGTCGGCGAGTTCCAGCGCGAGCGCCGCGTGGTTGGAAAACGTGGTGGCCAGGGCCAACTCGGCCTCGCCGAAGGGGCTGCGTCCCAGCAACCTGCCCACTACCAACGCACCGCGCATCCGCTGGGCCCCGACCAACGGCAGCACCATCACCGGCCCGACCGCCACCACGTGAGAAAGGTGCGTGTTGACATCCTCCTTCGTCACGTCGCCGACGAGCAAGGGCCGTCCCGCGTCGAAGGCGGCGCCGGCCAGGGTGTTCTCGATCGGATAGGCGGAGCCGGTGAGCTCGTCGGCGCCGGTGCCGGAGGCGACCTCGACCATGAGCCGCTGCCCGTCGGCGGTCGGCAGCACAACAGTCACGACGTCGGCATCGGCGATATGCCGGGTCTGGCGGGCAATCAGTTTCAGCGGCTCCTCGCCATCGGCGCAGAGAAGCTGCCGAGTTATCTGCATCGAGGCCTGCAGCCAGTCCTGCCGACGCTCTGCCTGCTCGAACAGCCGGGCGTTCTCGATGGCGACCCCGGCGGTGGCAGCGAGCGCGGTCACCAGGTCCTCGTCCTCGCCGCTGAACTCGCCCACCACGCGCTCGGTCAGGTAGAGGTTGCCGAACACCACGCCGCGAACCCGGATCGGCACGCCGAGGAAGCTCGCCATCGGCGGGCGGTGGGGCGGGACGCCCACGGAGCGGGCGTCCTCAGAAATGGTCCGAAGTGGTATCGGCGGCGCATCGTCGGCCAGTACACCGCGCAGCTCGGTGACCTCGGGCGACCCCCCGATTCTGGCGACGGTTTCGGCGTCAATGCCGACATGGACGAACTCGGACAACCCTCCGCCGGGTGCAAGCACAGCTAGCGCCCCGTAACCGGCACTCGCAAGTTGGCAGGCGGCCTGAACGATGTGGCGCAGCACGACCGGCAGCGCAGCGTCGCCAGTGATCATTTTGTTCGCGGCGAGTAGCGCTCGCAGACTCTCCTGGGTGGCGGTGACGTCCTCGGCCCTCCCGACCAGCTGCGTTCGCAGCTCGTCGAGCTCAAGCCTTGGTCCGTCCGCGACGTCGAGCTCGCCTGAGCGCAGCCCGTCCGCGTCCGATTGCGATGACATCGATCCCCAGGGTATCGGGGTCGTGCAAGCCCGCTCGAAGGCCCAGCGGCCAACGGGCGCGAGACCCACACAGTCCGACGTGGACATGGGATTGCCTATGGTTGACAGCGCGCAACCGTCCGATGACACATGGACGACGGCGACGTCTGCGGTTACGTTTGCTCTACGTCGTCAGGTGGTGAGCTGGTCAGGTGGCCATGGCGTTGGACGAATGGCCGGGCCCACTGCGCAGCAGCGGGTGTCATCGAAGGGGCAGCCCATGCTCGAGGTCATGGACCTTCACGTCTCCTACGGTGGAGCCGTAAGAGCATTGCAGGGCGTGAGCCTCCAGGTACCCGACAGGAAGGTCGTCGCCGTTCTCGGCAGTAACGGAGCCGGCAAGAGCACGTTGCTGCGGACGGTGTCCTCGACATTGCGGCTCCACCGAGGCGCCGTCGTCAGTGGCCGGATCACCTATGACGGCCAGCGCCTGGCCGGACTGGACGCGGCCCGCACCGTTCGCCTCGGAATCGTGCAGGTCCCCGAGGGACGCCGGATCTTCGGACGCCTGACTGTCGAGGAGAACCTGCGGGCCGGCGGCCTCGGCGCAGCTGACAAACGCGCCCGGACCGCATCACGAGACCGAGTGTTCGACCTGTTCCCCCTTCTCGCTGAACGCCGAAGGCAGCGTGCAGCGCTGCTGTCCGGCGGTGAGCAGCAGATGCTGGCCATCGGCCGCGCTCTGATGGCTGCGCCGAAGCTGATCATTTTGGACGAACCCAGCCTCGGCCTGGCACCGAAGATCGTGGGCCAGATCGGACGCATCCTGCAGGCCATCAACGCCGACGGGACCGCCGTCCTGCTCGTCGAACAGAACGCGGTAATGGCGCTCGGGATCGCAGACACGGCCTACGTCCTCGACGTCGGACGGGTCTCGCTGTCCGGTTCGGCAAAGGAACTCGCAGCCAGTGACGACGTGCGTCAGCTCTATCTCGGCCACGAGGCGACATCAGCGCCGGTTCGGCTGGCGAAAGGGGAACCACAACAGCCCAGGCGGGCGAGATCGACGTTGAGCCGGTGGCAGGGATGAGCGCCGAACCCGGCACCACACTCAAGCAAGCGCCCGAGATCCCCACCCTGGTCGTCGACAGGGTCTCAGTCACCTTTGCCGGCATCAAGGCCTTGAGCGACGTCTCGTTCACCGTGGCTCCGGGCAGCATCCACGCCCTCATCGGTCCGAACGGCGCCGGAAAATCGACGTGCTTCAACGTCCTGTCCGGCATTTACCGCGCCACGTCGGGCACCGTGCGGTTCGGCGACACCCACCTGATCGGACTGCGGCCGCACCGTATCGCCCGGCTCGGGATTGCCCGGGCGTTTCAGAACATCGCGCTGTCCAAAGGCCAAACCGTTGCTGAGAACCTGATGCTGGGCAGGCATGCGCTCACCCGCTCCGGGTTCCTGAGCTCCGGCCTGCGCTTGCCGTCCGCGGTGCGAGAGGGACGGCTGCACGGTTCCCGGGTTGAGGAGATAGCCGAGTTCGTCGGTCTCGGCAAGAAGCTCGGCAGCCCGGCCGGCCTGTTGTCCTACGGCGATCAGAAACGGGTCGAGGTCGCTCGGGCGTTGGCTTGCGAACCACGGCTATTACTGCTCGACGAGCCGGTCGCGGGGATGAACGCCGAGGAATCCGCCAACATGGCCAGCCTGATCGCCGAGGTGCGCCGCGAGCTGGGCATCTCCATCCTGCTGGTCGAGCACGACATGGGACTCGTTATGGGGATCTCCGACCGGGTCACCGTCCTGGACTTCGGCCGCCTCATCGCCGAAGGAACGCCGGCTGAGGTCCAGGACGATCCCAACGTGGTGCGCGCCTATCTGGGCACCGGCGAGGACGACAACGGGGAACTGGCGTCGAACATGGGGCCGCCGTCAGCCAAGGAGAGCGAACGATGACCCAGTTCTTCGAGTTCTTCGTCAACGGCGTGAGCCTCGGCAGCGTCTACGCGCTGATCGCGCTGGGGTTCGTCATCGTCTTCAAGGCAACCGAGGTCGTGAACTTCGCCCAAGGCAGCCTGCTGGTTCTCGGTGGCTACATCACGACCCAGGCCCACGACCACATGCCATTCGTTCTGGCGCTGCTGGTCGGCGTTTCGGCGACAGCGTTCGCCGCGCTCGTGATCGAGCGGGTGTTCATCCACAACGCCCGGCGCGGCGATGTCAACGCGCTGGCCATTCTCACGATCGGCATCGACATTCTGCTGATCACCGAACTGACCAGGCGCTTCGGTTCTGACGTGCTCACCATCGGAGACCCGTGGGGAAACAAGTTGGTGCACTTCGCCGGCTTGTCCCTGCCACAGTCGCGGGTGGCCGCGATCACCGTCGCTTTCGTGCTACTCGCGGGCTTCTTCGCGGCCTTCAAGTTTTCCAGCTGGGGCGTGGCGATGCGGGCCGGCGCCGAAGACGGCGAAGCTGCGGCACTGATGGGCATCAGACGCGGTCGGGTGACGGCCACCGCGTGGATGGTCGCCGGCGGCCTCGCGGCGGTTGCGGTCGTGTTCCTGACCGCCTTCCCCAGTCCGGGTCTCGACACCGGTGCACGTGAGGTCGCGCTGCGCGCCTTTCCCGCCGCGATCCTCGGCGGGCTGGACTCCACCGCGGGTGCAGTGGTGGGCGGCCTGGCCATCGGGCTGGCCGAAGCGATGACGGCCGGATACAGCGTCACCTTCCTCGGCGGCAGCCTGGCCGATGTCATCCCGTACCTCGTAATGCTGGTCATTCTGTTGGTCCGTCCGTCGGGGGTCTTCGGAACCCGGGAGCTGTCTCGTGTCTGAGGGGCTCATGACGCGGGTGCGCCGCCTCAAGCTGGGGACATTCGTCCGAGTGGTGTTGGTGGTGGGCCTGGCCGTATTGCCGCTGTACCTCGACAACTCGCTGTTGCAGACTGGGTTGTTCTCGATGGCCGCCGTCGTCGGGGCGATCGGCCTCACGATCCTGACTGGAACAGCGGGCCAGCTCTCCTTGGCGCACGCGTTCTTTCTGGCGGTAGGCGCGTATTCGTATTCCTACTTCGCCGGGCTGCCGGATCCGTCGAAGGCGTTGAAGGCACATGGACTCGGCCTGCCGCCGTTGCTGGCAATGCTGCTCGCCGTGGCCACGGCCGGCGTGGTGGGTTTGCTGTTCAGCCCGATCGCCGGACGGCTGCGCGGCATCTACCTCGACGTCGCGTCGCTCAGCCTGGTGTTCATCGGCTCGTTCATCTACGAGAACGCCCGGGGCCTGACCGGGGGCTTCAACGGCCGTGCGGCGACAGACTTCTCGCTGTTCGGGTTCCAATTCGCTGCCGACAACCCGCCCTTGACGATCTTGAATGTGCCATACGGACGTTTGGAACGGCTCTGGTACCTGTTTCTCGTCCTCGCCATTTTCGCCTACGTCTTCGGCGCAAACGTACTTCGCGGCCGAATGGGTCGGGCCATGCAAACCATGCGTGACAGTGAGGTGGCTGCCGCCACCATGGGCGTCGACATCCGGCGCACCAAAGCCGGGGTATTCGCCCTCTCGAGCATGTACGCCGGGCTGGCCGGCGTGATGGTGGCACTGGCGTTCAGCCAGGTGACACCGGACTACTTCGTCCTGCCGCTCTCGATAAGTT
>JBHEMN010000167.1:0-12578 GCA_046262575.1 Jatrophihabitantaceae bacterium | reverse complement strand
CGTCACCACCGTGCGGGTGGGTTTCCCGAGCGCACTTGGCGCCGCTGCCGCGTACGGGGTACTGATCGGCATGGAGCATGCGCTCGGCACCGACCGCGTCGGCGCGCTCGCTGCTCTTGTGATCGGCGGGGTGGTGGGCTTGGGCGTGTTCGGCCTGGTGGCGTGGCGAATGCGGATAGCGGAGGTTGCCCAGCTGGTGGCCCTGGGACGCGGACGCTGAGCACGACCTGTCCCGCGGGTCCGGCGGGAATCACGGGCTCTCTAGGATCGTTTGGCACGCTAGACATCGACGGAAGAGGCACTGTGTCCGATCAGCGCACCACCGGCTCGCCGAACCACCGCCAGGTGATCGTCGTCGGCTCCGGACCCGCGGGCTATACCGCGGCGTTGTACACCGCCCGCGCCGACCTCGCGCCACTGGTCTTCGAGGGCTCGCAGTACGGCGGCGCCCTGATGACCACCACTGATGTGGAGAACTTCCCCGGTTTCCCCGAGGGCATCATGGGACCGGAGCTGATGGGCCACATCCGCACTCAGGCAGAACGCTTCGGTGCCGAACTGATCAGCGACGACGTCGTCGGGCTGGAACTCGCGGGCCCGGTCAAGGTGGTGCGCACCCTCGACGCCGAGTACACCGCCGACACGGTGATCCTGGCGATGGGCTCGGCCTACCGCAAGCTCGGCATCCCGCGTGAGGACGAGCTTTCCGGCCACGGCGTCTCATATTGCGCCACCTGCGACGGATTCTTCTTCCGCGACAAGGACATCGCTGTGGTCGGCGGGGGTGACACCGCGATGGAGGAGGCGACGTTCCTGACCCGCTTCGCCAAGTCGGTCACCGTCGTACACCGGCGGGCCGGCCTGCGGGCGAGCCGGATCATGGCCGAACGCGCCGAGGGGAATCCCAAGATCCGCTGGGTGTGGAATGCCGGCGTGATCGACATCGCCGGCCAGGGCTCGGTCACCGGCGTCCGGCTGCGCGACACCGTAACCGGCGAGGAGCGTGAACTCGCGGTGGGCGGCCTGTTCGTCGCAATCGGCCACGAGCCTCGCACCCAACTGGTAAAAGGCCAGATTGATCTCGACGAGGAGGGTTACATCGTCACCACGACCGGGACGCGCACCAACCTCGCCGGTGTGTTTGCCGCCGGCGACGTCGTCGACCACGTTTATCGCCAGGCAGTCACCGCGGCCGGCACCGGCTGCCAGGCGGCCCTCGACGCCGAGCGCTACCTGGCCGCGCTGGCCGACACCCGCGGCGGGAACGTCAGCGACGCCGAACTGGCCGCCGCCGCCGGCGCACCGACGATCGGTACGCCGGTTGTGGCGAGCACGGCCTAGTAGTGGAATCACTGACGCCGGTCTGGCGTTGGGACGGAAACCCCACAGGAGCAGGAGACACCATGGGCAACAACGCAATCGTAGTCACCGACGCGAGCTTTGCCGCTGACGTGCTGCAGGCCGACGGGCCGGTGCTTGTCGACTTCTGGGCGGAGTGGTGCGGCCCGTGCCGCCAAGTCTCCCCGGTCCTGGAGGAGATAGCCGGCGAGTACGCCGGCAAGATCACCGTGGCCAAGGTGAACATCGACGAGAACCCCGGAATCGCCCGCGATTACCGGATCATGTCCATCCCCACCATGTCGGTGTTCTCCAACGGCCAGATCGTGAAGTCGATCGTCGGCGCTCGGCCGAAAGCCGCGATCCTCAGGGAACTCACGGAGTTTGTGGCCTAGTTCGGCACTGCACGGCCGACGGTGGCCAGCACTGCCGGCGCGCTCGAACTTCGCCCCGGGCCGGTGGGTCGTGGCGCGGTGTTACTGACCCGCCGCGGCTGGGGCACAATGTCCGACGGACCCATCCGCCCGCCGCGAGGAAAACATCCGCCATGCAGGATCTCCGCCGTGGGGCTACCGGCCCCGCCGTCACCGAGGTGCGGAGCATGATGGCGACCCTCGGGCTGCTCGACAACACCCACCCAGCGGCCCGGGACCTTTTCGACGAGGCGACCGAACTCGCAGTGCGTCACTTCCAGCAGCGCCGCGGCATCTCGGTCGACGGTAGGGTCGGCGTTGAGACCTATCTAGCCCTCACCGGCGCCCACTGGCGCCTGGGCGACCGCGTGCTGTCCCACAGTCCGGGGCAGCCACTGGTCGGTGACGACGTCAGCGCCCTGCAGACCCAACTGCTCGAACTCGGCTACAACCTCGGCCGGTCCGACGGAATCTTCGGCGCCGCGACCGCCGAGGCGACACGGACTTTCCAGCGCGACTACGGTCTGGTTGCCGACGGGATCTGCGGACCAACGACACTACGGGCATTGCGCCAGCTCGGCCGGCGTGTCGTCGGGGGTCGGCCCCAACTGTTGCGCGAGATGGTGGCCGTCGCGACCTCAGGCCCGAGCCTGCTCGGTAAGCGGATCGTGATCGATCCCGGCCATGGCGGCGGCGACACCGGTGTCGTGCACGGCGAGCTGACCGAGTCAGAGCTGGTATATGACCTCGCGGCCCGGTTGGAGGGGCGCCTCACTGCCCTGGGCGTCACCACGTTCCTGACCCGCGGACCAGCCAACGGGGCCACCGATGCTCAGCGCGCAGCTCTGGCCAACGACGTGGGCGCCGACGTCTTCCTGTCGCTGCACATCGACAGCGTTGCCTCGCCGCGTCCGCACGGCCTGGCCGTCTATTACTTCGGCGCCAGCGAGTCGAGCTCGACCATCGGCGAGCGCCTCGCCGACCTCGTGCAGCGCGAGTTGGTTGCTCGGACGGGCCTGCTGGACGCGCGCACACATGGCAAGGCCTGGGCATTGCTGAGGCTGACCCGCATGCCTACGGTGCGCGTCGAGCTCGGCTACCTCAGCTCGCCCATCGACCGGCCAATGCTCGTCGATCCGCTGTTCCGGGACACCGTGGCCGAGGGGCTGCTGGTCGCGGTGCAGCGGTTGTACCTTCCACCGGCAGATGATTACCCCACTGGCGCGGTGCGCATCCCCGCGGGGTCGGTGGCGCGGGGCGAGTAGGTCACGGCCCCGAAGAGAGGCAAAGCCGTTCGGCCGCGTTTCCACAGGAGGCCCGTCATTGTCAGCGGGGGGCGAGCACCGGCGCCTGCATGGATGCCAGCAGCCGCTCGAGCGCGTACTCCACGTCCTCCTTCCACGACACCGTCGCCTTGAGGTCCAGGCGCAACCGCGGCGTTCGGGGATGTGGGCGAGCAGTCTTGAAGCCGACGGCCAGGAGGTACTCGGCCGGCAGCAGGCAGCTGGGTTCTCCGGACTCGTGGGGCGCCTGCCTGCGGGGCGCGGCCCATTCGGCCTGCACGTCACGATCTGCCGGCTGGCCGGCGATACCGAAGGCCTCGATCGCCTTGATCCCGCGCCGGGCAGCATCTCGCGCGGCGCCCTGCACGAGCATCCGGCCCAACCCACCCCCGGTGAATTCGGGCAGCACTCGCGCGGTCATCAGCAGCACGGCGTCCGAGCTCACCGGCGATGTCGGAAAAGCAAGAGAACGCGGCACATAGGCCGGCGGGGCGTACAACACGTAGCCAGCCGGCACGCCGTCAACGTAGATCAACTGCCCGCAGCTGCCCCACTCGAGAAGCGTGTCGGACAGCCACGCCTCCTTCTCAAGTTCAGCGGAGCCGGTGTCGCAGGCGCGTTCGCCTGCTCCCGGGTCGAGTTCCCAGAAGACGCAGGATCGGCACCGGACCGGTAGGTCGGCGAGGTTGTCCAGCGTGACGCTCACCAGTCGACGCGACACCGGCAAATCTCCTGCCAGATGAGACTTCTGGGTAAAGCGTAGGCAATGACCGGCTTCCGGCGCGAGCCGTTGCTTCAGGCACTGCCGTCGTAACTGGCCAAAAAGCCACCGATCCGGCCGATCGCTTCAGTGAGATCGTCGGCTCGGGGCAGCGTGACGATGCGCAGGTGATCAGTCGCGGGCCAGTTGAATCCGCTGCCCTGCACGACCAAGACGTGTTGCTCACGCAGCAACTGCAGCACGAACTGCTGGTCATCCTTGATCGGGTAGACGTCCGGATCCAGCCGCGGGAACACGTAGAGCGCCCCTTTGGGTTTGACGCAGGTGACCCCCGGAATCGCCAACAGGGCTTTCATCGCCGCGTCACGCTGTTCGCGCAGTCGACCACCGGGCAGGACCAAGTCGTGGATGCTCTGCCGACCGCCGAGGGCCATCTGGATCGCGTGCTGCGCCGGTACGTTCGCGCAGAGCCTCATGTTGGCAAGGATCGTGATGCCTTCGAGGTAGCTTGCCGCGTGCCGCTTCGGACCAGTCACCATCAGCCAGCCGGAGCGAAAGCCTGCGAGCCGGTAAGCCTTGGACAGCCCGTTGAACGTCAGCGTGAAGACGTCAGGCGCGAGCGCGGCGAATGGCACGTGTACCGCGTCGTCATAAAGAACCTTGTCATAGATCTCGTCGGCCATGACGACGAGGCCGTGCGCGCGCGCGATGTCGGCTATCTGGGTCAATACCCCCTCCGGGTATGCAGCGCCGGTGGGGTTGTTGGGGTTGATGACGACGATCGCCTTGGTATTGGGTGTGATCTTGGCGCGGATGTCCTCGGTGTCGGGCAGCCAACCCGCGGACTCGTCGCAGAGATAGTGCACCGGCTTGCCACCGGCCAGGCAGGTCGAGGCAGTCCACAGCGGGTAGTCCGGCGCGGGGACGAGGACTTCGTCACCGTCGTCGAGCATCGCCTGCAGCGACAGGGTGATCAGTTCGCTGACCCCGTTGCCGAGCCAGACGTCGTCGACACCGACGGTGTCGACACCACGCTGCTGGTAGTGGTGCACGATCGCCGTCCGCGCCGACAGCAGGCCCTGCGAGTCGGAGTATCCCTGCGCATGGGGCAGGTTGCGGATTACGTCGACGAGGATTTCTTCGGGGGCCTCGAAACCGAACGGCGCGGGGTTGCCGATGTTCAGCTTGATGATGTGACGACCCTCCTCCTCGAGTCGCTTCGCCTCCTCGAGCACCGGGCCGCGGATGTCGTAACATACGTCCTGGAGCTTGCGTGACTGCCTGATCTGCACCCGCAAACAATCGCACACTCCCTCGGCGTCCTCCGCGATATTCGTGGCAGGGTCGGTGCATGGAGCTGCGTGACGCGGTGCGGCGCCGCCGCATGATTCGAACCTATGATCCCGATCGGCCCCTCGCGCGTGACGCGCTGACCGAAATGCTCGACCTCGCCACGAGAGCACCCTCAGCAGGCCACACTCAAGGGTGGCGATTCCTGGTGCTGGACGACATAACGTCCCGCGGTGCTTTCTGGGCCGCCACATCGGCGGGTGAACCCGATCGGTGGCTCACCAGGCTGCAGACCGCGCCTGCCCTGATTGTGGTGTTTTCCGACAAAGCGGCCTATCTCGACCGATACGCGGAGCCCGACAAGGGCTGGGCCGATCGCGCCGAGTCGCGGTGGCCGGTGCCGTACTGGGACGTCGATGCCGGCATGGCGGCCATGATCCTCCTCCTGGCGGCGGTCGACGCGGGACTGGGGGCGTGCTTCTTCGGCGTTCCGCACGCGAGCTGGGACGCGCTACGAGCCGCCTTTGCCGTGCCTTGCGGACTCACCCCGGTCGGCGTCGTCAGCTTGGGGCACCCCGCCCCGGACTTGCGCTCGCCGTCCCTGCGCCGCGGGCGGCGCCCGCTGGAGGACCTCGTCAGCTACGGTTCGTTCGGCTCAGGGTGAACGGGTTCCTCGCGCTGGGTGGCCAGCGCGGGAGCTATCACCGCGACGATCCGCTCCAGGTCGTCGACCGAAGCGAACTCGATGGCGATCCTGCCCTTGCGCCGGCCGATCTCGACCCGCACCCGGGTGTCGAAGGCGTCGGACAGCTTGTCCGCGATCTCGGCGATACCCGGCGCGGTGAGGCGCGCGGCCGAGGCGCGGCGCGTGGTCTTCTTGTCGGCATGGCCGCTGGAGCCTAGGGAAACCAGCTCTTCGGTCGCGCGGACCGAGAGGCCCTCCGCGACGATTCGGGCCGCGAGCTCCTCCTGCCCTTCGCTGTCGCTCAGGCCGAGCAGCGCTCGGGCGTGACCAGCCGAGAGCACGCCGGCCGCGACGCGGCGCTGAACCGGGATGGGCAGGTTCAACAGCCGGATGGTGTTGCTCACCTGTGGCCGGCTGCGCCCGATACGCTGGGCGAGCTCGTCGTGGGTCGTACCGAACTCCTCGAGCAGCTGCTGGTAGGCGGCAGCTTCTTCCAGAGGGTTGAGTTGCGCGCGGTGAATGTTCTCGAGCAACGCGTCTCGCAGCATGGCGTCATCGGCGGTCGATCGGATAATCGCCGGGATCGTGTCCAGACCGGCCGCGGTCGCCGCCCGTAGCCGCCGCTCGCCCATGACCAACTCGTAGCCTTGCGCATCGGCGCGCACCACGATGGGTTGCAGCACCCCGAATTCCCGAACCGAGTGGGCCAGTTCAGCCAAGGCGTCCTCATCAAATGCCTGACGAGGTTGTCTAGCGTTTGGATGCACACTCGTGATCGGCAGTTCGGCGAAGGTGGCCCCGGGCACCGGCAACGGGCCGTCGGGCTCGTGCGCTGCTCGCTCGCGGCTCGGCGCAATCGGGCCGGTAGCGCCGAAGTAGACGTCGGTCGGGCCGGGTCTGCTGGGTGCTGCGGGGTCGGGTGCCGGTGCCGCCGGGATGAGTGCACCGAGGCCCCGACCGAGACCGCCCAGACGGTTCTTCCCGCTGCGCCCACTGTTGCGCTCGCCGCGCTCGCTCACCTGTCCGACTCCTTCCGCACGTCCCCACCTGACGGCGCGGCCCCACGCTCGGCGATCTCGCGAGCCGCCCGAAGGTATCCGATGGCGCCCCGGGAGCCAGGGTCGTAGGTCATGACCGTCTGACCAAAGCCCGGGGCCTCTGACACCCTGACGTTACGGGGTATCACCGCGGTGAGCACCAACTCTGCGAAGTGCTTGCGCACCTCGTCGGCCACCTGATCGGCGAGCCGAGTGCGGCTGTCGTACATGGTAAGCAGCACAGTGCTCACCACAAGGGCTGGGTTCAGGTGGGCGCGGACCAGTTCGACCGTGTTCATCAACTGCGCTAAACCCTCCAGGGCGTAGTACTCGCACTGAATGGGAATCAGGACCTCGCGGGCAGCTACCAACGCGTTCAGGGTGAGCAGGCCGAGCGAGGGCGGGCAGTCGATCAATACATAGTCATAGTCCTGCCCCAGCTGCTGCATCACGCTGACCGCTCGCTGTAGCCGATACTCCCGGGCTACCTGCGAGGTGAGCTCGATGTCCGCGCCGGCCAGGTCGAGGGTGGCCGGCACACAGTGCAGAGTCTCCGCAATATCGACCGAACTGACAACGCTGGCCAGGGTGGCGCCGCCAAGCAGCACGTCGTATACCGATGGCGTGCCGACGCCATGTGCGACACCGAGTGCCGTACTCGCATTGCCTTGGGGGTCGAGGTCTATCAGAAGCACTCGTAGGCCATGAAGTGCGAGCCCGGCAGCGATGTTCACGGCGCTGGTTGTCTTGCCCACCCCACCCTTTTGATTGGCAACCGTCATGATGCGGGTCGCGAGTGGCCGGGGCCAAAGCTCCTGCCGCACGTTGAGGACATGAACTGCTAGTGCAGCCTCCCGTGCGATTGGAGTGTCAACCTCGGTTTCACGTGAAACCGCCTCCGCGTGCGTTTCACGTGAAACGTAGCCCGGCGTGGTGGCCGCCTCCGCTGCTACAGGTGGCTCTGTCATGCCTGTCCCTTTCGCCGCCGTGGATCCACCTGAGCGTCTCGCCGGACTACGACCACAACTGTGGGTTGGACAAGAACACCGGCGCCGCACCGAACGACGGCTATCTCGCGTCCACCTATTTCGTGAATGAAGGAGCGGTGGGCGGTGACCTCAGACATCGCGGTCGAGCCCTTGATAGCCAGCAGTTGGCCACCAGGGTGAAGCAACGGTAGGCACCATCTCACCAATTGGTCCATGGGCGCTACCGCTCGCGCAGTCACCCAAGCAGCATTGCCGACCTCGGTCGCAGTCGTACGGTCTTCAGCGCGGCCCCGCACGACGCGAACAGTGCCTGTCAAGCACAGGCACTGAACAACCTCGCGCAAAAAGTCGACTCGGCGCTGCAGTGGTTCCACCAGGTCTACCCGCAAGTCCGGGCGGCGAATGGCCATCGCGATCCCTGGCAGACCCGCGCCGCTGCCCACGTCGACCACCCGCGCGCCTGGCGGGAGAAGATCAGTGACCACCGCTCCGTTGAGCAGGTGACGCTCCCACAATCGTCGGTTCTCGCGTGGGCCGATAAGACCTCGGACGGTGGCGCCGGTCGCGAGCAGTTGGGCGAAGCGACATGCGAGGCCAAGTCGGTCACCGAAGACGGTCGCGGCCTGTGGCGGCGGTTCGGGCGCAGCGGCGGGAACGTCCATCAACAGCCGCTGAGCGAGCGCGACCCACTCACTCGTCGACAATGATGACGACGTGGCGTTTGGGCTCCTCGCCTTCGGACTCACTTCGTACCCCGGCAATACCGGCGACAGCATCGTGCACGACCTTACGTTCGAACGGGTTCATCGGAGCCAGCGGAGCGGACTGCCTTGACTCGAGTACCCGGGTGGCGGTCTCGGCGGCCAGCCTGGACAATTCCAGGCGGCGGGCCTGCCGGTGGCCGCTGATGTCGAGCATCAGCCTGCTGCGAGTACCGGTCTTTTGCTGCACCGCGAGGCGGGTGAGTTCCTGCAGGGCGTCGAGCGTCTCGCCGCGGCTGCCGACCAGCGGTTGCAGGTCGGTGCCGACTATGGCGACGATGGCGCGGTCGTTCTCGACGTCGAGGTCGATATCGCCGTCATAGTCGGCGATATCCAGTAGGTGTTCGAGATAGTCCGCCGCGATGTCGCCTTCCTGTACAAGCAACGCGTTGGCGTCGGGCGAGTCTTCAGTGTTGGCGTCGGGCGAGTCTTCAGTTTGGGCGTCGGGGGCATCGCCTGCCACGAGCTCGGTATCACTCACGAATGCGCGTCCTTTCGATCAGTTGGGTGGCGGCAAGACGCGGGCCTTAGCGGCGCTTTTTCGCCTGGCTCGGTCGTTTGGCCGGTGGCCGGTTGCCCGAGCGCTGCGGGCGCTGTCCCGGACGGGGCGTGTTGCGCGGCACTGGGGCGGCGGGCGGGTCCTCGCCATCCGCCGTTTTCACCAGGGTGATGGGCTTGACTTTAGTGTTCGGCCGTTGGCCCGGTTTCGGTGCGAGCGTTCGACCGAGCTCACCCACGACAGGTGGGGTCTTATCCATATCCGGGTGGGGATGGAACTTGTTGATGTAGAACTGCTGGCCCATCGTCCAGGAGTTGCTGGTGAACCAGTACAGCAGCACGCCCAGCGGGAAGAACAACCCGGAGCCCAGGGTCATCACCGGGATCAGGTAGAGCATCAACTTCTGGACGGTGGCCGCGGTGCCCTCCGGCACGGTGGTCGCGCCGGACCGAACCAGTCGCTGGGTCAAGTATGTCGCCGCCGCGCTGATGAACACCAGGAAGACGATGACGACCCGCGTGGTGTTGACGTGGCCGCCGAGCGCATGGATCTGATTGGCGGTGTCAGTCAGGCGACCCGCGAGGGGCGCACCGAACAGCCTGGCCTTCGCCGCACTTATCGTCTCGGTCTGGGTGAAGCTGTACAGCTTGAGCTTGTGCAACTCTCCACCGCTGACCTGCTGGTGCGCTTGGAGACGGTCGGCAATTTGGACAGAGTTCGAGAGATGGCGCAGGACGTGGTATAGGCCGATAAAGATCGGGATCTGCAAGAACATCGGCAGGCAGCCGGACAACGGGTTGAAGCCCTGCTCCTGCTGCAGCTTCATCATCTCGCGCTGCATTTCGGCCTTGTCGTCTTTGTACTTCTTGCGCAGCGCCTGGATCTTGGGCTGCATCTCCTGCATGTGACGCTGGTAGTGCACCTGCTTGAGGAACACCCTGAAGAGCAACACCCGCGCCGTTACCACCAGGAACACGATCGACAACGACCAATTCAGACCGCTGTCCTTGTCGATGAACAGGCTGAACAGGTCGTGCCAGCGCAGCAGCACCCACGAGACCGCGGTGTACAGAAAGTCGAGGTTCACGTAGAAGTCTCCTAGGCCGCGGGCCGCGAGGACGGGCTGGTCAACAGCGTCGGGCCGTTTCCAGTCTTGGCAACGACCGGTGGGACTGGGTCGTGCCCGCCGTGGTGGAACGGGTGGCACCGCGCCAGCCGTCGAAGCCCCAGCCAGGCGCCTCGCACCAGGCCGAAACCTTCGATGGCCTCGGCAGTGTAGGCGCTGCACGACGGTGTGTAGCGGCACGCCGGCGGACGGATGGGGCTGATCACGCTGCGATAGAAGGCGATCAAAGTCAGCGCCAGTCGGGCCGGCGCGCTCATGGACGCCGCGCCAAGCCGCTCAGCGCGGCGTCGAGGTCGGCGCCCAACTCAGCGGACGTCGCTCGGGCAGCGCTGGGCAGAGCCCGGACCACAATCCCGCTGCCCGGCGGCAGCGCGTTGAGGCGCCAGGCCAGTTGCGCTCGCAGTCGTCGACTGACTCGATGCCGAACGACGCTGCCACCCACGGATTTGCCCACGACGAGGCCGACGGCCGGCAAACCCCGGCTGAACCCGGCCTGCCGATGCAGGACGAGGTGCCCACGGCGCGCGCAGACTCCGGACCGGACGACCGCCGCGAATTCGGTCGACCGCCGTAGGCGATACTCACGCGGCAGCATCTCTGGCGAAGGCGACGAAGTGCAGCCGGCTCAGGCCGACAGCTCGCCGCGGCCTTTGCGACGGCGGGCTGAGAGAATGGCGCGGCCGGCCCGTGTCCGCATCCGAAGCCGGAAGCCGTGCGTCTTGGCCCGTCGACGGTTGTTCGGCTGGAAGGTGCGCTTGGTCACGGTAGGACTCCATCGTCAGCGGTCGGTCACCCGCCTCCGGTGACTGCGTGGGTGCGGCCTGCAACCTGAGGCGGCGCCGAGGAGAACAGCGAAGACGCCGAATCCCACGGGCTCATCCACGGTACGGATTGACGCCGGTCGAGGCAAACCCTGGGGGGTGAAACCGACAAACTGGACCACCTTGGATCCGCTTCGTGGACGACACGCCGCAGCCTATTGTCGTGGTCGGAGCGTCGCTGTTAAGTTCGCGCATCGTGTCACCCCGCGTGGCGTGACATTGCCTTCGGAATGAGGGCCCAGGCTGCGTTCATCCCATGCACAAGCTGTGGATAACTCTGTGGATTTCGCGCCGACTCCGGGTCATGAGATGGTCACTGAGCACAGCGACACCCGAATTACGAACAATGACCGATACCTGGAGTGGATTCGACCGGTGGACGACAGCACCGAACTCGTCGACGTGTGGAACAGGGTCCAGAAGCGTCTTGACGGTGACGGCACGATCCGTCCACAGCACAAGGCTTGGATCGGTTTGACCCGCCCGCTCGGCCTGGTTGAGGACACCGCACTGCTTTCGGCGCCCAACGAATTCACCAAGGACTACTTGGAGAACCGGTTGCGCCCGCAGATCGCGGCCGCGCTCAGTGAGGAGCTCGGGCGCGATATCCGCGTCGCGGTCACTGTGCAGAGCACCGAAGGACGGTCCGAGGTGACCACTAGCTCGGACATGTATGCCGTCCCGGACGACGAGGAGTGGGAGCCGCCGACGCGCCGCGGCCAACAACCGGGAAGCTATTCCGCGGGCCGCGGGCCGAGTGTGTTCAACGATCGTGATGCCAGGCTGAACCCGAAATACACGTTCGACACGTTCGTGATTGGCTCGAGTAACCGCTTCACTCATGCCGCTGCGGTGGCGGTGGCTGAAGCCCCGGCCAAGGCATACAACCCGCTGTTCATCTACGGTGACTCGGGCTTAGGCAAGACCCACCTCCTGCACGCGATCGGTCATTACGCCCAGCGGCTCCTGCCCGGGCTGCGCACCCGTTACGTGTCCAGTGAAGAGTTCACCAACGACTTCATCAACTCAGTGCGTGACGACAAGATGCACGCGTTCCAGAGCAGGTACCGCTCGGTTGACTTGCTCCTCATCGACGACATCCAGTTCCTGGAGCGAGCTGAGCGCACCCAGGAGGAGTTCTTCCACACCTTCAATACCCTTCACAACGCGAACAAGCAGATCGTGATCAGTTCGGACAAGTCACCGCGTCAACTCTCCTCCCTCGAGGATCGGCTGCGGACCCGCTTCGAGTGGGGTTTGATCAGTGACGTGCAGGCACCCGACCTCGAGACTCGGATCGCCATCCTGCGCAAGAAGGCAGCGCAGGAGGGCATGAACCCACCACCGGAGGTGCTTGAGTTCATCGCGTCGAAAATTCAGAGCAACATCCGTGAACTCGAAGGTGCGCTCATCCGGGTCACCGCGTTCGCCAGCCTGAACCGTCAGTCGGTCGAGATGGGCCTTGCTGAAGCAGTACTCAAGGACCTCATCAGTGATTCTGTGGCACCGGAGATCACCGCATCGACGATCATGGCGGTAACCGCCGAGTATTTCGCGGTGTCGATCGACGACCTGACCGGCGGCTCCCGCAGCCGAGTACTGGTCGGTGCCCGGC
>JBHEMN010000166.1:0-12306 GCA_046262575.1 Jatrophihabitantaceae bacterium | reverse complement strand
GGTCCATGCCGAGCGCCTCGCGGGCCGCGTGGGTGGCGTAGAGACCTTCCAGAACCGTCCGGCGCGCGATGTCGTATTTCTCGACCGTATCGGCTCCGGCGAGCTGCGAGCCCGCCGAGGTGAAACGCTCGGACGCGTCGGACATCGCCTGGCGGGCCGGCTCGACGGTCTTGGGGTCCAGCGTGTTGATGTCGTTGGCGAGTTCGTCGTAGTACGGCATCACTTTGGCGCGGGCTGACTCAAGTTCACGGCTCCTGCGGCGGCGTCCGGAAATCACCAGCGCGGCCACTCCAATCGCTGCCAACGCGGCGAGGCCGCCGACCCACAACCAGGCCGTACTCCCACCGGAGTGGTCGGCTGGAGCGCTCGGGCTGCCCGCGTTGGTGGAGCAGTGGCCCTGGTCAACGGGGCCGTTGGCGAGCCGCCGAGCGAAGTCCTCGATCGTGGACGTCAGCTTCAAGCCATTTTGGAGATCGGCCGTGTGATCGCCGACTGCTCCTCGTGCTTGGGCGTCGGCAAAACCGGGACAGTAGCGCGAAGACTCGGCCCGGAAGCTGCCGTGCCCGTCGCCGGTGACGCTCAGCACAGCAATGGTCAATGCCTGGTTGGCGCTCGCTCCGAGGTCGTTGCCGATGTTTCGCGCGATGGCGATGGCCGGGCCGGCCGAGTCCGGCAACACTGCGATCTTCACGTCAAGTGGCAGCACCCTCGCGACGGCGGCGGCATCGACCTGCGCCCCGTTGGCGGTGGCGGCGGGGTCGACGTACAAGCCGGCCGCGCGCAGGTGCGCCACTGCGTCGCTGACCGGGTCGGCCCCGGCGACCGGAGCCAGTGCGACCATCAACGCGAGGACAGCGAAAACCGAGGCCGCCAGCGGGCGGGTCCGGATGCCAGTCACGTCCGTACCGTAGCCGCCCCAGCCGACGGCACGCCGCTAGGACCCGACGGGCCTGCGGGAGCTCGGCAAGGCCAGCAACCGCGCATAGGCCTCGGGGTCTGTCGTGCACGCGCCCAGCGGGGTCGACTTGTTCGTGCCGTGGTAGTCCGAGGATCCGGTGCCGATCAGATCCAGCTCGCGGGCCAGGCCGGCCGCATGATCGCGGTCGGCGGCGTCATGGTCGGGATGATCGACCTCGAGACCCACGAGGCCGGCGGCGGCCATGGCGGCGATCACCTCGTCGCCGACGACGGGGCCGCGCCGCCGCGCCCGTGGATGCGCGAACACCGGGAGTCCTCCCGCGGCGCGCACCAGCCCGATGGCGTCGAACACGTCCGCGTCGGCTTTGCCCACGTAGTACCGCCCGCGCGAGGAGAGCAGCTCGGTGAACGCGGTGGAGACGTCCGTCACAATGCCCGATGCGACGAGCGCGCGCCCGATGTGCGGGCGGCCGATCGCCGCGCCACCAGCCACGGCAGTGACCTGCGCCCAAGTGATCGGGTAGCCGTCGGCAGCGAGGCGACCCACCATTTCCCGTGCCCTGGTCACCCGGCTGGCCCGCAGGCGGGCGCGCTCAGCACGCAGTGCCGGGTCATCCGGATCGAAGAGGTACCCGAGCAGATGCAGGCTCACTCGCTGGCCGGCGGCGTCATGATGCACGCAGGAGAACTCGGCGCCGGGCACGATCGTCAGTCCGGCCGGCCGACTGGCGAGCGCCTGGACCCAACCGCCCGTGGTGTCGTGGTCGGTGATCCCCAGCACGTCCACGCCCGCCGCCACCGCCGCGCCGACCAGCTGCACGGGGGTGTCGGTGCCGTCCGAGGCCGTCGTGTGGACGTGCAGGTCGATGCGCATTGCCTCGACCTAGAGTCGCGGTAGGCGCCGGCGTGGGGGCGCAGGCAGCCTGGGCAGCGGCGCGGTGACGAAGTCCTGCGGGCGGTCGTCCGGGTCGAGTTCGATGCCCTCCCCGAATACCACCTTGCGAACCTGGAGGTAGAACTGGTGGGGGCGCGCGACCTTTACCAGCTGGCGCACATCAGGGTGCTGCCCGGGCGCCTCGATCTCGATTGAGCCGTAGTTCAGCAGCTTGCCCCACACCGTCTGCTCCAGGACCGCGCCAGAGATTCGGTCCAGGCGCAGCGACGACTCGGTCGTGGTCGTCTCGGGCACCCCGCGTACGCGGATGATGCGGCTTCGGGTGAGCAGGACGACCTCTGCCCGCCAGGTCTGCCACCGCAGGAACGCGAGGGCGCTGAGCACCAGGGCGAACACCCACGCCATGGGACTGGGCTGGAACACCGCAGCGAGCAGCAGGACCGTGAGGGCTACCGCCAGCGCCCGATGCGGAAGCCGGAACATCACGATCCAGTGGTGCCGGGCACGGGCGAGCACCGGTAGTTCCGACGGCAGCAGCCCCAGCATGGCGGGTCGGATCAGGTGGCGAGCTGGTTGAGGAAACCGCCCACGCCGTGGGCCATGTTCACCGCGACGTGCCAGGTGCCGTGCACGATGTTGGCGGCACTCGCCGGAGACGTCATGATGTAGAAAATCAGGAACGCCACGACGAGGCCCGCGACGACGCGCTTCACAGCGTCTCCTCCTGGTGTGCGGGCACGCCGGTGCGGCGCGCCTGTCGATGTATTCATACCGCGCAGAGCGGGCAGCGCAGCGAAGCCGCGCCGCTGCGCCGAGGAGTTGTGGTGGCCGAGCACACGGCGTGCGCAGGCGGGATCGTCTTCGACGATGCCGGCCGGCTGCTGCTGATTCGCCGCGGGCGCGAGCCCGAGCGGGGGTCCTGGTCGATACCAGGCGGGCGCTGCCGACCCGGCGAATCCGCCATCGACACGTGCATCCGGGAGGTCGCGGAGGAGACCGGTCTGAGTGTCACCGTGGGGCGTTTCGCAGGCCGGGTGGAACGCGACGGGCCGGTCGGGTGCGTGTATGACATCGACGACTTCGTCTGCGCGGTGTCTGGGGGAACGCTGCGGGCCGGGGACGACGCCGACGAGGCTCGTTGGGTGCGCCGCGACGAGCTGGCCGAGCTCAACCTGGTGGCGGGTCTGCTCGATGCGCTCACCGCGTGGGAACTGATGCCGTCGTGACGGACCGGCCTCGATCCGCCGCACGGGACGGCTAGCGCGGCGTAGGGGTTGGCCGGCCGGGCTGCTCCCCGCCGCGTGCGTCGATGTACTCCCTGGTGGGGACCATCACCTTGCGGCGGAAGATGCATACGACGGTGCCGTCCTGCTTGTATCCGATCGTCTCCACGGTGACGACGCCGCGGTCGGTCCGCGATGTCGAAGGCGTCTTGGCGAGCACTGTGGTCTCGCCGTAGATCGTGTCGCCGTGAAAGGTCGGCGCGACGTGGCGCAGTGATTCGATCTCGAGGTTTGCGATCGCCGTGCCGCTGACGTCAGGAACGGACATCCCGAGCAGCAGCGAGTAGATGTAGTTGCCCACCACGACGTTCTTGCCGAAGTCAGTGGTGTTCTCCGCGTAGTTGACGTCGAGGTGCAGCGGGTGGTGGTTCATGGTGAGCAGGCAGAACAGGTGGTCGTCGTACTCGGTGACCGTCTTGCCCGGCCAGTGCTTGTAGACGGCGCCTATCGTGAACTCCTCGTAGTAGCGGCCGAACTGCACAGTGAACTCCTCGCGCGCCGGTGACGGGTCTGCCTGGATCCTGCCCTGTCGGGGCCGGGAAATGGAATGTGGCCGACGTGTCGCCTGTCACCGGCCGGGGCAGCTCAACTGTGCCTACTCGAGGGTTGCCGCGCGGCGGGCCAGGTCGAACAGGTCGATGTGCTGAGCGCTCCAACGTTCGCGCAGGGCTGGGGTGTCGTGCACGCGACACCAGGCCAGCTCGCTCGGGGTGGCCGGCAGCACCTGGAGGAGCGTCACCGGACCCTGCGGGGTTTCGATCGCGGCCAGGACAGACTCGGCGAGAACCCCTCCCGTGCACCGCGACCCCGGTGCCACAGGTTGGCCGAGGTCGACCGTCATGCCCGCAACGTAGACCACGCCCTCGACCGAGGGCGCGGCCGCCAGGACAGCGAGCTGACGCCATACGTCGTCGCAGCGCCCGGACCCCTTTCCGGCGTGCAATACCAGCTCGGCTCGCGGTCCGTCAGCCCCAACCACCTGTTGCGACGCGGCGGTCATCGGGTGCCTGGACATGCCAAGGGACACGTACGCTGCCCCCTCCCCCGGAATCGGTTCGAAGCGCAGTACCTCTATCGGTTCGACGCCGAGGAAGCAGACCGAAGCCCGCGACGGGCGCTGGCCGAAGTGGGCGCAGAGGGCATGCTCGACAGCCACCAGCACGTCAGCACCTATCACCGCAGCAACGTTAACCGGCGATCACGCGCCAGTCTGCCGTTGCGTCCAGCCCCCCGGCCCGAACGACACCGTGATGCCGGCGCAGGCTCAGCGGAAGGAGGCGGCGATCTGCTGTTCGACCTCGGCGTAGGTGGCCCCCGCGCGGGCGAGGAGCTGACCGATGCCGTCAAGGGCGTCGGAGATGCCCTTGGCGTGCTGGTCGAACTGGTCGTACAGAACCGTGAACTGAGCAGCCGCCGCGCCGGACCAGTCCGCCCCGAACAACGGCGCGAGCTGCCCCTTCAGAAGCTGATGCTGGCCGCGCACATCGGCGGACACCCGGGCGACCGAACCGCTGAGCGCTGACAACTGATCGGGCGTGACCTTCAGGCCGGGCATGTGCATCGTCCCTTCCGTTGCCGCGCAGCCACCGGCGGCTGCGACCACTGACGGCGGCGAACGCTACGCGCGCTCGGCACCTGCGCGGGGGGAATGGGGATGGCTGTGGACAAGGTGGCAGCGCGTCGTGAGTTATCCACAAATCGGACGGTGGACTCGATTCGGGTCGGTCGCCATGCCGAGACTCACCGACGTGCACCTCCAGTTCACCATCCGCGACCGGCACGGTCTGTGCCGTGATGTCGCGGTGACCGCACCTGCCGGCAGCCCAGTGCGCGATGTCCAGGCCCAACTCAATGCTCTGCTCGACTCCGCACCCTCGGCCGAACTGTGGTCCGGCGCCCGTCGCTTCAGTCCGACAGCGCCGCTCGGCAGCCCCGGCCTGCGCACCGGCGACGTCGTCTCGATCGCTGGCCCCGGCCCGCGCGATCTGGCGACCGGCGGCGTGCTGTGCCTGGACGTCGTGGGTGGCCCCGACGCCGGCCAGGTCGTGGCGCTGCCCCGTGGCGTCTTCACGCTCGGCCGCGGGGCCGAATGCGACCTCGTCCTCACCGATCCGGATGTATCGCGCCAGCACGCAGCACTCACCGTGACGGGAGCCGGGATCACGGTGCGCGACCTGCAGTCGACCAACGGGACCAGCCTTGACGGGCACCCGGTCGATGACGATGGCACCGCGATGCCCCCGGGCGCCATGCTGCGCGTCGGGGATTCGTTCCTCTGCATCGGCTGTGCCGGCGTAGCGCCGGCTGCGGTCCGCGCGAGTCCGGACGGCCAGGTGCAGGTCAACCGGCCACCTCTGGTGCGCGCGCCGCTCAGCGACCGCGAGGTCGCATTTCCCCTCCGTGGCAGCAACGCCGCGGCTCAGCGCGTCCAGTGGATCGCCGCCTCGCTGCCGGCGTTGGCAGGCGTCGTGCTGGCCGTGGCGATGCACAGCGCCCAATTCCTGGTCTTCGCCCTGATGTCGCCCGTGCTCCTCATCGCTACCTCTTTGGGCGATCGTTTGCACTGGCGACGCGGCCGGCGCCGCGACGCCGCGAGCTTGCGGCGTAGCGAGGCGAGAGCTTGGGCCGAGGTGGCTTCGGGCTTGGCGCACGAGGTCGCAGTACGCCGCGAGGCAAGTCCCGATCCGCCGGCGTTGCGCCGCATCGCCGCCGCGCCGGGCGTGCGGCTGTGGGAGCGCCGCCGAACTGACGTCGACACGCTCACCCTCCGGATTGGTCTCGCTGACCTGCCGTCGGCCTTGCTGGCTCGGCGCGGTCCGCACGTGTCCCCAGCGGGCCGGGTCGGCGCCGTGCCGGTCTGCGTCGACTTGCGGGCGGGGCCGATTGGTCTGGCCGCACCGAGAGGAGCCGGGCTCGGCTGCGCGCGTTGGCTCGTCTGCCAGCTTGCGGTGTTGCACTCCCCAGCCGACCTCGACGTCGCACTGCTGCTCAGCGACGATGCCGCCGCCGCTTGGGGTTGGGCACGCTGGCTGCCGCACCTGCACAGGCGGGTAGCCACCACGTCTGAGCATCGGCAGGCCCTGGTGGCTGAGCTCAGCGCTTTGGTCGAGCAACGGCTCAGTGCCCGACGAACCGACTCGGCTGGCTGGGCCGGGCGATGGCTCGTGCTCATCGTCGACCACGCGGGCCAGCTGATGGACCAGCCGGGCCTTTGGGCGCTGCTCGCTGCCGGACCCGCGGCTGGAGTCACCGCCATCTGTCTCGGCGAGCACACCCGGCAGTTGCCCGCTTCCTGCGCCGTGACCACAGTCGCGGCAGGCGAAACCGGTAACCGGTTCCAGGTCACTCGCCCCGACGGTGGCGGACGGGTCGAGGTCGTTGCCGACCGGGTGACGCAGCAGTGGGCCGAAGCAATCGCGCGTGCCCTCGCACCGCTGGTCGATGCCGGCGGCGATACCGGCGCCTGTCTCCCGCAGCAGTGCCGCCTGGTCGACCTCCTCGGGACAGCGGAGTTGGACGTCGCGCAATTACGCGACCGGTGGGCACGCAGCGACGCTGGCACGGCGAACACGGTGCTGGGGATGGGCATCGACGGACCGGTTCACCTCGACCTGGTGCGCGACGGCCCGCACGCCCTAATCGCCGGCACCACGGGCGCTGGCAAGTCCGAACTGCTCCAAACGTTCGTGGCTGGCCTGGCCGTCAGCCATCCACCCGACGCGATCTCCTTCCTGCTCATCGACTACAAGGGTGGCGCCGCCTTCGCCGACTGCGCGCGTCTCCCGCACACCGTCGGCCTGGTCACCGACCTCGACGCGCAGCTGACCGGTCGGGCTCTGCGATCCCTGCACAGCGAACTGGCCCGTCGCTAGCAACTGTTCACCCGGGTGGGCGCGAAGGACCTGACGGCCTACCGCACGATCGCGGCGCCGCCCGAGAAGCTCGCTCGGCTGGTGCTCGTCGTCGACGAGTTCGCGGCACTGGCCGAGGAGCTACCCGAGTTCGTCAGGGGCCTGATCGCCATCGCCCAGCGCGGCCGGTCGCTCGGAATACATCTTGTGCTCGCCACCCAGCGCCCGGGTGGCGTCGTGTCCCCCGAGATCCGGGCAAATACCACGCTGCGGATCGCACTGCGCGTCTCGGACCCAGCCGAATCCGTCGACGTCATCGGAACCGACAGCGCCGCCTACGTCGACCGCGACACACCGGGCCGCGCATTCGTCCGCGTCGGCGCGACGCTGACCCACCTGCAAACGGCCCGGGTCGGCGGACCGGCCCGCATCGAGGCGAGCAGCGATGTGAGCGTTGCGCCGTTGGGCGCGTGGCTGCGCGCTCCCCACGGTTACGACGATCCCGCCGCTGGCGTCGTCGAGGGCAAGACCGATCTGCACCTGCTGGTCGATGCGCTCAGCGAAGCAGCAGCGGCATCGGGCCACGAGCCACCGCGCCCGACCTGGCTGCCCCCGCTGACCGCGCGGCTACCTGCTCGGGAGTTGCCGCACGCCGCAGTTGGTTCCTCCGTCCACTTCGGGTTGCTCGATCGGCCCGACAGCCAGTCGCAGCCGCTGCTTGCGCTCGACCTGGCGGCGGGTGGATCGGTGTCGTTCACCGGCGGTCCGCGGTCCGGGCGCAGCACAGCTTTGGTGACCATCGCGACTGTCGCCGCAGAACAACTCGCCCCAGACGAACTCGTGATCTATGCCGTTGACTGTTCCGGTGGTGCGCTCGGCACAATCGCCGACCTGCCGCACTGCGCAACGGCAACCCCGTGCGACCCATTCGACGTCGTTGAGACGCTCCTGCGGCGTCTGGAGGCGGAAGTCATCCGGCGGCAGCTGTGGCTTGCCGAGCGTGGCGTGGGCTCGGTCGCGGAGTTGCCGGCGCCCGATCATGCGGTTCCGCTGATGCTGTGCCTGCTCGACGGGTGGGAGGGATTCGTCGCCGCGGCCGAGGACTACGACAACGGACGCAGTGTGGACGTGCTCGTGCGTCTGCTGAGGACGGCTGCATCAGCCGGCCTGACCATGGTCCTCGCCGGCGATCGGATGACCCTGGGTGCCCGGTTGGCAAGTGCCGTGGCGACCAAGTTCGTGCTCGCACTGGCCGAACGTTCCGACTATGCCCTGGCCGGCATACCCGCGCGCGCAGTTCCGCGCGACATGTCACCGGGGCGGGCGATCCGGGCCGGTGACGCTGCCGAGGTACAAATTGCGTTCTCCGGCGAGGGACCCTCCCGCGCAGAGCAGGCCCGGCCGATTGCAGACATTGCCCGTCGGCACCTGACCGGCGCCGCCCGGGCGCCGAACGCCCTCGGGGCAATCCGGCTGCGAGCCCTGCCGTCCCGCATAGCACTCGCGACTCTGCCCGCCTCGCCGGGACGATTCACCCTCGGTGCAGGAGGTGACGCGGCCGAGGTGCTGCGCGCTGACCTGTTCGCCGGTGCCGCCCGATTGCTCATCACCGGCCCGCCCCGGTCTGGGCGCAGCAGCGCACTGTGCACGCTGCTGGTCCAGGCTGTTCGTGACGGAGTCGGGGTCGTGGTCGCAGCACCGCCCCGATCCCCGCTCATCGGCGCCGCCGAAGCTCACGGCATCGCCGTAGTAGGTCCTGACGATTCCGCCAGCGTTGCCGAGCTGATGGGGCCGCTGCGCACGCTGCTGCTCGTCGACGACAGCGAATCGTTCCTGGACACAGCAGCCGGTGACGCGCTGAGCGCGGCGGTGCGGGCAGCTCCCGCCGGGCTGGCCGCCTCGGTAGCGGGCAACAGCGACGACCTGGCGCTCACCTACCGCGGCGTGGCTGCCGAGGTGCGCCGGAGCCGGTGCGCGCTGGTGCTGCAGCCCGGTCCCGGAGACGGTGACCTCGTCGGTCGGCGCCTGCCGCATCGCCGTCTCGCCCCCACCGCCGGACGTGGCGTACTGATCGGCGACAGCGCGTGGGGCAGCGAGTTCGCCGCTGAACCCCTGCCGATCCAGGTGGCCCTGGCGTGAGCTCAATCCATATGCGGATAGCGGTGATCGGTCGGCGCTACGAACGTCTCCTTCATCGAGCGGGGCGAGGCCCAGCGCAGCAGGTTCCACACCGAGCCGGCCTTGTCGTTCGTCCCCGAAGCGCGGGCGCCCCCGAACGGTTGCTGGCCCACGACGGCTCCGGTCGGCTTGTCGTTGACGTAGAAGTTTCCGGCGGCGAAGCGCAGGGTGTGCGAGGCCTCGACGATCGCCTCGCGGTCGCGCGCGAAGACGGCACCGGTCAGGGCGTAGGGCGACACCGATTCCAGCTGGGCGAGCGTGTCGGCCCAGCGCAAGTCGTCGTAGACGTGCACCGCGAGCAGGGGCCCGAAGTACTCGACCCGGAACGCCTCGTGCTCGGGGTCTTTCGACTCGACCACGGTCGGCGCAACGAAGTAGCCGATGCTGTCATCACTCTTGCCGCCGGCGACCACCGTCGCGCTGAGATCCGTGCGCAACCGGTCCTGTACCGCGCTGAGCCGGTCGAACGCTCGTCGGTCGATTACCGCCCCACCGAAGTTGGCGAAGTCGGTGACGTCGCCACAGGTCAGCGAATCGGTCACCGCGGCGAGTTCATCGCGCAGTCCGCCATCCCACAACGAGCGCGGCACATACGCGCGCGAGGCTGCCGAGCACTTCTGACCCTGATACTCGAACGCACCGCGCACCAGGGCCGTGACCAACGCTGCCGGGTCGGCGGAGCGGTGGGCTACGACGAAGCCCTTCCCTCCCGTCTCACCGACCAGGCGCGGGTAGCCGGCGTAGGAAGCGATCGAGTTGCCGACAGTCCGCCACAACTTGTGGAAGGTCGCCGTGGATCCCGTGAAGTGGATGCCGGCGAGCATCGGGTGGGTGAGCGCGACCTCGCTGACCGCATGGCCGTCGCCCGTCACCAGATTGATCACACCTGGCGGCAACCCGGCGGCTTCGAACAATCGCATGGTGTGGTGCGCCGCAAGCTGCTGCGTCGGCGACGGCTTCCACACCACCACATTGCCGAGCAGCGCCGGCGCCGACGGCAGATTGCCGGCGATGGCGGTGAAATTGAACGGCGTGATGGCCAGCACAAAGCCCTCGAGCGGACGGTAGTCCGAGCGGTTCCACGTGAGCGCCGAGCTGTCCGGCTGCTCTTGCAGAATCCGCCGTGCGAAATGCGCGTTGAAACGCAGGAAGTCGGCGAGTTCGCAGGCGGCGTCGATCTCGGCCTGGTGCACAGTCTTCGACTGGCCGAGCATCGTCGCTGCGTTGAGGGTGTCGCGCCATGTCGTCGACAACAGATCCGCAGCGCGCAGGAACACAGCCGCCCGCTCGTCGAAGGGCAGTTCGCGCCATGCGGGGGCGGCGGCGAGCGAGGCGCCTATCGCCGCGTCGACATCGCCCGCCGTGGCCTGGGCACTGACGCCCAGGACCTGCGCATGGCAATGCGGCGCGAGCACGTCGAGTCGGTCGCCGCCGGCCATCCGGTGTTCACCAGCAATGGTCATCGTGAGTTCTGCCGGAGCTGCGGCAAGGTCTCGCAGCGCGGCCGCGAGGCTCTCCCGCTCGCTGCTGCCCGGAGCATAGGTGCGAATCGCCTCGTTCGCTGGCACGGGCGGATGGGTGATTGCGTCCATGCCCCGATCGTGCCACGCAAGGCTGAACTCAGAGCAGATCGACGAACACCGCGATCTCTTGGCTGGCATACCAGCACAGCTCGCAGCCCTCCGCGTCGTCCACGGCATCCTGCGCGGCCAGGTCGCCGAGATCTGCCGCAGCAATCAACTGCGCGGCCACAGCGACCGCCGCCTCGGCGTCGGCACTGTCGACATGAACAGCGAGGACGTGGGGCAGTGATAGCGGCCCGGCCACGTGGACGACGCCCCGATCGAGGTCGTCACGCACCGTGACGGCGCTATCCGCGACGTCGGCCGCCAGCACCACTCGGCGCCGGGCCGCAGCAGGGTCACCGTCGAGCAGGCGCAGCGAAGCGCGGGCGGCCTCCATCGTCGCGGCGTACTCGAGTTCTTCCAGATCGTCGTCGACGTACCACTCCCGCAATCCGGGAGTGACCGCAAACGCCGTCATCGACGCCCCACCGAGTGCACCGGAATCGACGAGCGAGCGCAATCCGGTCGTCGTTGACGGGAGGTACACCCTCACGCCGGAGCCTGCCGGGGTGAGTCACGGACTGCCGGAGCACGCGTCCCACGGGCCGAGGGCGACAGCTGCCGGGCAAGCTGCGCAGCCGCGGTGCCGCGTGCCGTCTCGTACACCTCGGTTCGGCGAGCCGGGTTCATCAGGTTCAGTCCGATCACCGCCAGGTCGGCCGGCTCGGGCGTGAGGACACACACCCGCGCGCCCGCCGAACGCAGCGCGGCGACGTCGGCCAGGATGCCCCTGGTGATCGTCCGGCGCACCAGTCGTTCCACCCGCCCGATGGGGGTCCGCGCGCGGTCGGAAGCCACCGAGGCCATCGGAGCGAGGACGTAGACCTCCTCGACCCCGCTTCCCCGCAGCACGTCGACCGACGCGTTCGACAGCGTGCCCCCGTCGATGTAGGGCACTCCGTCGATCACCGTCGCCGGGTACCACGCCGGGATCGAGCAGGATGCCGTGACGGCGTCGGCCAGGGATGCTCGCCGGATGATGCGCGGTACCGCAACCGCGTCCGAGACACTCTCCCTCCGCGAACCCTTGGCATCCCCCGACGATCTGGGCGAAGCGAAGCTGTCTCGGCCGAACACGACGCGCCGGCCGGTGTGATAGTCCGCGGCCACCACCCAGGGCCGGGGCCGGGTCGGCCAGCTTTGGGAGAACCCGGCCTCCTGCGCCACGCCGGCCATCAAGTCGTGTAACGGCGCCAGCGTGCCACGACCCGTGGGCAGCAGACCGGCCAGAGTGACGATCGGCGACAATCGCAGCGGGTGGCGCAGCCCGTCAAAGACCAACCGCGGCGAACCGGGCCATAAGCCCGGGCGCGGCGGTAGTGCGCCGCCGGTCGCGCCGGCGTAGTCGTAGGCGATCGGTGGATCGGCCGGCGCGGGCATGCCCTGGTGATGGCGACAGATGGCGTCCAGCGGTATCCCGCAGCCAAGCAGTCCGGCGGCCACCGACCCGGCGGAGGTCCCCACCACGATCTCGACGTCGCGGACGTCGAACCTCGCGACAGCCTCCACCGCCGACAGCGCGCCGAGCATCCACGCGAAGCCGAGCACCCCGCCGC
>JBHEMN010000165.1:0-6811 GCA_046262575.1 Jatrophihabitantaceae bacterium | reverse complement strand
GCGCGGTGACGTAGACGTCGGGCAGCGTCAGGCCGTCCCCGGCAGCAACGGACGTCGACTGGCCGGCCAGCCCCACGCGGTGCAGTGCGGCATAGAGCCAGTCACCGCTACGGTCGCCGGTGAACATCCGCCCGGTGCGGTTCGCGCCGTGTGCTGCCGGCGCCAGCCCGAGCACGAGGATGCGCGCTCGCGGCGATCCGAAGCCCGCGACCGGACGACCCCAATACACCTGATCGGCAAAGGCGCGCCGCTTGCCGACGGCCACCTGCTCTCGCCACTGCACCAGCCTTGGGCAGGCCCGGCACACGGTGATCCGGCCAGCCAGCACCGGCAGGGTGCGCGCCGCGGCCGCGAGCGCAGCCGCCTGTTGCGGAGTGTCGGCGACCGGGGTGCGCGGGGTCGCCGGGTCACCCGGCCAGCCCGAGCCCGGACGCACCACCATCGCACCAGCCTTGCACGGCGACGGGTAGGTGACGCAGGCTCTTACTGGGTAGGGTTGGCGCACGCGTCGACGGATGGAGAACCGATGGCCCACCTCGCCGGAAGAGTCACCATGAAGATCATGACGATCGTGGTCGGCATCCCCGTCGGACTGGCAACCAAGGCCGCCGTGGTGCGCGTCTGGAGTGCGGTCCGCCCGGCCGATGCCCCCCGCAAGCCCGGGGAGGAGGGTGTCAAGTGGGGCGATGCGGTCGGCTGGGCCTCGCTGTCGGCGGCCGGTCTCGTGGTTACCAACCTGGCCGCTCGCAAGGGCGCCGAGGAGATGTGGCGCAGCGTCATCGGTGGCGATCCCCCGCCTCGGAAATTGAGCAGGGCGGAAAAGAAGCAGGTGAAGGAACAGCGCAACACCTCCGACGCGCCGGCCGAATCGTCGCCTGCCTAGCCGCCTGGGCGCAGCAGGCTGACCGCTATGCCGTCGAGGATGTCGTGCTCACTCACGATCACCTCGCCCGCCCCGACGGCCTCGATGAGCGTGCGCAAGACCAGCGCCCCCGCACCGATCACATCTACCCGCCCCGGATGAAGCACTGGCAGCGCGGCGCGTTCGGCGTGCGTCATCACCAGGAGCCGAGCGGTGATGTCGTTCACCTGCGCCGCGCTCAGCGTGCTGCCGTGGATCGCCGCGGCATCGTAACGGTCCAGGCCCAGCGCTATCGCGGCCAGGGTCGTGACGGTTCCGCTCACTCCCACGAACGTCGCAGGTGCTGTGGTTGCCACTTCGGTCGCGGCCGTCGTGATCGCGGCACGCACGTCCTCGACGGTGGCCCGGACCTGCTGCCGGGTCGGAGGATCGTCGCGCAGGTGCCGCTCGGTCATCCGAACGCAGCCGACATCCATGCTGTGGCAATGCAGTGGCCGCGGCGCGGAGGCGTCACCGCGTACGAGTTCGGTGGAGCCACCTCCGATATCGGCGACCAGCACCGGGCCCGTGACGCCGGGCAGCGCGTTGACGGCGCCGGCGAAGGAGAGCGCGGCCTCCTCGGCACTGGTGATCACCTCAGGTTCGACGCCTAGCGCGGCAAGCACCATTGCCACGAACATCTCGCGGTTCCCGGCGTCCCGGATGGCGCTCGTGGCCACCATCCGCACGCGTTCCGTGCCGTGTGCGGTGATCGTCGCGGCGTACTCGCTCAACGCGAGCCGGGTGCGTTCGAGAGCCGCGGCACCGAGCCGCCCGGAGCGATCGACGCCTTCGCCGAGGCGGACCACACGCATCTCGCGCACGACGTCGACCAGCCCGCCGTCACCGGCGTCCGCGACCAGTAGCCGGATCGAGTTTGTGCCGCAATCGATCGCCGCTACCCTCACGCGTCGTGCCTGGGCACGCAAGGCCCGCTGCCCCACCAGTCCGGGAGCAGGTCCAGCGCCTCGTCGCCTAGCGGGTTGGCACCGCGGCCCGCAGCCAGGGCGTGCCCGACGAGCACGTGCAGGCACTTGACGCGGGTGGGCATCCCGCCCGCGCTGATCCCGTCGATCTCCGCCACGCAACCGATCTCGTTGCGTCGGGCGAGGTAATTCTCGTGGGCGACCGTGTACGCCGCGGCCAGTTCAGGGTCAGCTTCCAGCCGTTTGCTCATCTCGATCATCAGGCCGGACGCCTCGAGCGTGCCGATCGCCGACGCTGCCCGAGGGCAGGTCAGGTAGTACAGGGTTGGGAATGGGGTGCCGTCCGGCAGGCGCGGCGAGGTCTCGACGACATCCGGATTGCCGCATGGGCAGCGGTGCGCCACCGCGCGCACCGCTCGAGGAGGCCGACCCAACTGGGCGGCCACTACCGCCCGGTCCTGCGGGGAGATCGGGTTCAAGACCCGGCCTTCTGCACCGTCTCCCACAGTCGTTGGTTCCAGGTGCCACTCGCTGACTTGGCATCCGTCCCGGCCCTGGACTTCGCAATGTCGGACTGCTGGTTGGCTCCGATGACGATGTAGACGGTGTCGCCGGGCATGGCGTATTGCAGCCTGCGCCGGGCCTGTCGCTCGATGTATCCCGGATCGCTCCAGCGCTCGCGCGCTTTGATGAGCTCAGCGAGCCGCGCCTGGTCACTGTGCAGTTGCTGCGAGGCGTGTTCGACGTCGCCGCGGCTGGCGAAGTAGCGGTGCAACGGCGAGGCGAGCAGAACCACCAGCAAGATCACCAGAGTGCCAAGGACTAGAGCTCGGCCGGTGATCGCGCGCCGCGGCGGGCGCTCCGGACGGGTACCTGGCATGCAGTCAGTCCTCATCCGATGCGTCGTCTTCGAGGTCAGGCTCCTCGGGCGGCGCGACGAACTCGGCGGCCTCGTAGCGCGGGAACGCGGTAGCGCCGGCGTAGCGCGCCGCGTCATCGAGTTCCTCCTCGATACGCAGCAGCTGGTTGTACTTCGCGACCCGCTCGCTGCGGGCCGGCGCGCCGGTCTTGATCTGTCCGCAATTGGTGGCCACTGCCAGATCGGCGATCGTGGTGTCCTCGGTCTCGCCCGATCGATGGCTCATCATGCAGCGGTACCCGTGCCGGTGCGCCAGCTCGACGGCGTCAAGCGTCTCGGTAAGCGTCCCGATCTGGTTCACCTTCACCAGCAACGCATTGGCCGCGCCGGCCTCGATGCCGCGGCCGAGACGGCTCGGATTGGTGACGAAGAGGTCGTCGCCGACGATCTGCACCCTGTCGTCGAGTTCGCCGGTAAGCGCCTCCCATGCAGCCCAGTCGTCTTCGGCGAGCGGGTCCTCGAGCGAGACGATCGGATAGTCCTCGACCAGCGAGGCGTAGTACTCGATCATCGCGTCGGCGGTGGTCGCCGTGCCCTCGAAGTGGTAGGCGTCGTCGGAGTAGAACTCGGTGGCGGCGACGTCGAGGGCTAGTGCGATGTCGACGCCGGCCGTCAACCCGGTCAGGCCGATCGCCTCGACGATGAGGTCCAGCGCGGCCCGGTTGGAGTCAAGATCGGGCGCGAAGCCGCCCTCGTCGCCGAGGCCGGTGGCCAGGCCCTTACGCTTGAGCACCGACTTCAGCGCGTGATAGACCTCGGCGCCGTACCGCAAGGCTTCGGCAAAGGTGGCCGCGCCGATCGGCGCGATCATGAACTCCTGGACATCGACGTTGGAATCGGCGTGCGCCCCGCCGTTGACGATGTTCATCATCGGCACGGGCAGCAGGTAGGCGTTTGGGCCGCCGAGGTAGCGGAACAGCGGCAGCTTGGCGGAACTGGCTGCGGCCTTGGCCACCGCCAGAGACACGCCGAGGACCGCGTTGGCGCCCAGGCGGCTCTTGTCGGGTGTCGCGTCGAGATCGATGAGCGCGGCGTCGACCAGGCGCTGCTCGCTGGCCTCGAAGCCGACGAGCTCGGGTCCGATGGTCTCCAGTACCGCGATGACGGCCTTGCGCACGCCTTTGCCGCCGTAGCGCTCCTCGCCATCGCGCAGCTCGACGGCCTCATATGCGCCGGTGGACGCGCCACTAGGCACCGACGCCCGGGACACGGTGCCGTCGTCCAGGGCGACCTCGACCTCGACGGTCGGGTTGCCGCGGGAGTCGAGAGTCTCGCGGGCGCCGACGTCCTCGATCCTGGCCACAGGAATCCTTTCGATGAGCTGAAGGTCGAGCAACCCTAACCGCCGCAGCTGTCCGCACCGGGTCGCCCCGCCGGATCCTGCTCGCGGGCTTAATAGCCGGTCACGCCGTCGATCGTCTCTCGCATCAAGTCCGCGTGCCCGCAGTGCCGGGCGTACTCCTCGATCATGTGCACGAGGATCCAACGCAATGAGATCGTCTGTCCGCCCTCCCTCTTGCGGTGGGCGCGGTAATAGGTCTGGTCCAGGTCAGCGGCTGCGGTGATCTCGCGGGCGTGCTTCATCTCGGCGTGCCAGAACGTGAAGGCATCCTCGACGGCACCTGCATCCCCGCAAATGTTGTCGAAATCGCCGTCCGGGTCGGCGTCGCTGTAGTAGCGCGGTAGCGATGGTTCCGCCGCGAACCCGCGGAACCAGTTGCGTTCCACCTCGGCCATGTGCCGCACCAGGCCGAGCAGCGACAGCGTCGAGGGCGGGCTGGGCCGCATCGCCAACTGCTCCGGCGTGAGCCCGGCACACTTGATCTCGAGCGTTGCCCGGTAGTGGTCGAGGAAGCCGGTCAGGGTGGCGCGTTCGTCGCCGGCCAGGGGCGCGTCAGGGCGCTGCGCCGCGAGAGTCATGCGTTGATCCTGACCCATCACCGGCACGATTTGCTCATCGCCCGGTGGTGCCGCTCACGCCCAGTGGTGATCCATGCCGCACCACTCAGTGCGGATGCACCACTCAACGGGCCTCGGCGGTGATCATGGCATCTCGGTAGGACCGCGCCGTCGCGCGCAGCGCGGACTCGGGGTCGACCCCGGCTGCCACCGCCTCGCGCACCAGGGCGAAGAGTTGCTCGCCGAACTGCTCACTCGGCGCGGGTGTGACGACCAGGCCCGCCCGGCCGGCGCGCGAGACCAGCTTGGCCGCCAGCGCCAGCGCAGGCTGGGCAAGCGGCACGCCATCGGTGGCCGACCTGCGGCCCTTCTCTGCCACCTTCTGCTGCTCCCAGTTCTCGTTCAGCGTGTCGGCGTCCCCGGCAACAGCCCCGGCGAAGACGTGCGGATGCCGGCGGACGAGCTTGTCGACAAGGTCAGCGGCGACGTCTTCGATCGAGAATGCTTGTTCGGGTGGCAGTTCCTCGGTGACGCGGGCGTGAAACAGCACTTGCAACAACAGGTCGCCGAGCTCCTCGCGGAGCAGTCCAAGATCGTTCGTCTCGATCGCCTCGAGCACCTCGTAGCACTCCTCGAGCAGGTACTTCGCCAGCGACGAGTGGGTCTGTGCTGCGTCCCACGGACAGCCGCCCGGCGAGCGCAACTGGTCCATGACCTCGACCGCACGCTGCAGGTTCGAGGTCATGTCGGCCTCAGCTGGCCGGGGCCGAAGGAGACTGGGACGTCCCGATCACCCCGTCGAGCTTGAGGAAGTCCGGGATCGTTGTTTCCGGCCCGCCGAGGGCCAGGGTCTTGGGATCCCACTTGCCGTAGCGCGGATTGACCTGGACGGTGAGGTGAAGTGTTGCCACGGCGGCCACCAGATCCGACAGCGATCGTGCTTTGAGCTTGACGACGAGTGCGGCCTCTAGCTCGATCGTACGCAGCAGCGCCTTCGCGTACTTGGCGGCGTATCCGTAGGCGCCCTGCGCCGAGGTGATATAGGCGTCGAGCTTTGCTCCGGTGAGCTGAGTTCCCAGGAAGGTCGCGGCCGCTTGGTCGTGCAGCGAAGCGAGCTCGCCGTTGCTCGGCACGCCGCCGTTCCTGGCCAGGACCGATTCGAACAGCTGCTGCTGGACGAGGATCTGGACGACCTGGCTCTTGGGGTACACGCCCCGACCGGCCTGGGCCGCCGCCGCGAGCACTGACGGGCTGGGGCCGGCAGGTGAAATGTAGGAGCCGAGATCAGTCTCGCTGATGCGGTGTCCGTCGACGATCGCCGCCTGCCCCACCTTGGTCTCACAGGCGGTGAGGCCCCCGGCGGCCACTGCCATCAGGGCTGCGGTGGCGAGGGCGGTGCGCAGCTTGCGGACTCTCACGACGGTTGGCTCCCCGGATGCGGTGGAAGTGCGGCGTCCAGAATCTCACGGGCGCTCGCGGCTCAAGTCGCCAACCCGCCGCCGGCCGGGGCTGGGTCAGTAGCCGAGCCTGTGGACCAAGACCTTGGCGATCGCGATGTCCTTCTGCACGTCGTTGGTGGCTAGGCCGGTGCTGACGGTCAGGTAGTGCAGGTCGTCAAGCAGCACGTCAATGCCAACTTGCCCGGCGAACGCGGCCTTGCCGAGTCCCGGCACTGCGTTCGCGCCGGGCTGCTTGCCTGCCGCAGCGACCGCTCGCGGCGCCGCCGAGCTCGTGAGCAAGTGGATTTCGACGACGGGCCCGACCGCGCCCTGGCTCGACACGTAGAAGCAGATCTTGTGGAACCGGCCGTTTCCTTCGGGCTTGTTGTGCATCGGGACGCCGACGGCGGCGGTTGCTTCCGCGGCGCTGAACAGCGAGCACAGGTCGGTTACCGAGTCCGGACCTTTCGCTGACGTGGCACTGATCGGGGCAGTCGTCCCGATGGCGACCGGCGAGCCGTGCACAGTGTGGCTGGGTCGGGTGGCGGCGTAGGCGACGACGGCGGCGGCGACGGCCAGGGCGGCGGCGGTGGCGGCGATCAGGGGCGCGCGGGCAGAGCGGGGGTGGGGGGCGCGCCGCTCGGCGGCCCCATCGTGTGCCGGTGGGGACGATTCCGGTCCTGAGCGGGGGGGTGTGGCGGTGAGGGTGTGTGGTGGTGGGGGAGTG
>JBHEMN010000164.1:0-9562 GCA_046262575.1 Jatrophihabitantaceae bacterium | reverse complement strand
GGACGAGCTCGAGCGCCTGCTGAGCCTCGGCGCGCGCCGGGTCGATATCGGCCAGGGGCCGGACGTGAGCTGGGCGGTCCTCGCCGACCCAGAGGGCAACGAGTTCTGCCTACTCTCGAAGTCGGTCCAGGAGGTCTAACCCGGTCAGCGGCATCATCAGCGCGCTGGTGGACGCTCCAGACCCGCGGGCCACCGAAGTGGTTCACAGCGGTCCAGCTCACACCGTTTGAACGTCACCGGATCGGGGAAGAGTCGTGCCATGACTGGACGCATCGGGTCGATGGCTGTGGACGGAACACCGATCTCGGCAAACGACGTGGCCCGCATGAACGCAGAAGAAGAATTGCAGGCAGAATGGCAGCGTAAGGCCGTGCTCGTCGTCGCCGCGAGCGCCGATGGGCCTGATGACTGCCGCCTGCTGCTGTCGATCCTCGGTCTGGACGCCGAGGTCATCGCCGATGCGCGACGGGCTGCGGCAGAGCACGGGACGAACAGGACGACGGGCGGGCGGCCGTCCCGAGCCGCTTGAGCCGCCGGGTGCTCAGCTCAGCTTCGTTCGTATTCGTGCGTTAGTAGCACCCGAAGGAACCCCAACAGCGACTGCTCGTCGGGTGCGAGCAGGTCGCACCCGCGCGATCGCGCCGATCTCAGGTACCCGGCGAACGTCCCTGCCGCAAAGGTCTCGAGCAGGTGCGGATGGATGTAGTGGGCGCGCGCCACGGCACGGGTGTTGCGCAACTCATCGGCGGCGAGGTCGACGGCGGCAAGTACTGCGGTCTCGGGTTCCTGGTCCAGGTGTGAACGCAGGTAGTTGAAGGCGATGAGCGTCCCCCGCCACGTGCGGAAGTCCTTCGCCGTGATGTGCTCGCCGGTCAGGTCGTGGAGCAGAGCGTTCACCTCACCCGCTTCGATGGCTCGTCCGTCGACCGTGAACAGCCGCCGCCGGTGCTGCTTGAGCAACTGGCTCACCACGGTGGCCACCCGCCGATCGCGTAGCTCGATGCGGGCTCGCTTCCCGGACTTGGCCGGGAAGTCGAAGTCCGTGCGCGCCCGGGTAACCGTGACGTGGCGCCGGGTGAGGGTCGACAACCCGAAACTGTCATTCTCCTCGGCGTAGACCTCGCTGCCGATGCGGATTCCGGACGCATCGACGATGCGCACCATGCTCGCCAGCACCCGGTCACGGTCGAGCGTGCGACGGCGCAGCTGGGTGTTGACATGCGCCCGGATCTTCGGCAGCTGCTGCGCCACCACGATCAGCCGGTAGGAATTGAGCAGGTCGCGCAGGGCACGCCATTTCGGGTGGTAGAGGTACTGCTTGCGGTCGCGGTCGTCCTGGCCCGTGGCCAGGATGTGCCCGTCCGGGGAGGGGCAGATCCACACGTCGCGCCAGGCCGGGGGGATGGCGAGCTCGACGATGCGCTGCTTGACGCCCTCCGCGATGCTGTGCAGACCGTCGGGCTGCCGGTAGCTGAATCCGCGGCCACGCCGCTGCCGAGCGATGCCCGGATCGTCGGTGGCCACGTAGACCAGCCCGGCCGACTCCGCACAGCGTTGCGCGTCCTCGTACAGCTCGCTGATAGCGGCGATCATCGCTGCGGGCGGGTCGGCCAACGCGCTGCCTCCATGTTGTCAACCGCAGCATGCCCGTTCTCGACCTGTCCTACACGGTGCTGGTTTCGCCGGTGTGGTGCATCGTCACCCGCCCTGCACGCGAGCAGGCGAGGGGTCCCGTACCGTCGCTCGACGTGTCGGTGCAGCGCAGGGAGGTCGTCGCGGAGGGAAACCGGTTGTCCTATCAGGAGGCCGGCCCGGCGGACGGACCGGTGCTCGTCCTGATCCATGGCCTGGCGTCGGGCAGCGACACCTGGGACCGCGCGCTGGTTCCGCTGGGCGAGCGCGGGCTGCGGGTGATAGCGCTGGACCTGCTTGGGCACGGCCGCTCCGACAAGCCCGCGGGCAGTTACCTGCTCGAGGACTTCGCCGCGTCGCTCGAGGCGTTCTTCGCCGCGGCCGGCATCGACCGGGCCACCGTGGGCGGCCACTCGCTGGGTGGGGCGATCGCAGTCCACTTCGGCTTCCACTATCCCGCCCGCGTCGAACGGTTGGTCCTGGTCTCCGCGGGCGGACTGGGGCGTGAGGTGCACCCGCTGCTGAGGGCCGCGGCGTTGCCAGGCGCGCCATTGCTGCTCGGTGTCGCGCTGCGCCCGCGCCTGGTTCGGCTATATCGTCGGCCCGCGCTGCACCGCGCGCTGCGGTTAACGCCTGGCAACCTGGCAAACCTGCGGCGTGCCCGCGAGGCCCTGGACGGCGCGGCCGGCCGGGCCGCGTTCTTCGCCGCGCTGCGCGGCGTAATCGCTCCGTCCGGACAGCGTGGCTCATTCATCGAGATGCGCTACCTCGCCGAGCACGTGCCGACCTTGCTGGTGTGGTCCGAACGTGACGGGGTGATTCCTCTTGCGCACGCCCATGCCGCCCGCGCGCATTTGGCGGCCAGCCGGCTCGTGGTGTTCCCTGGGGGTGGGCACGAGCCACACCGTCGCAACGCCGTTGAGTTCGCGGACGCGGTCGCGGAATTCGTCACGGGGACTTCGTAGATGTCCGTGGGTTAGCGTCCACCACCAGCTCGGCTGCGGATGGCGGAGGATAGGGGATTTGAACCCCTGAGGGATTGCTCCCAACCCGCTTTCCAAGCGAGCGCCATAGGCCACTAGGCGAATCCTCCGCCGATGAGGATACGGGCCGGGCCAGTCCAGAACCGCGCACCCCTCCCGTAGACTTGGCGGCCGACCCCCCGTGCGGCGCTCACCCTACGAACCTCCCCAGGGCCGGAAGGCAGCAAGGATAAGCAGGCTCTGGCGGGTGCGCGGGGGGTCCCTGCTCCCCGGTCGGAGCCTGTCGGTGCCGATGGTTAGGGTCGATGGGTGGCCGACGACTCGGGCGGAAATCTTGCGCTGTATCGCAAGTACCGCTCGGCGACGTTCGCCGAGGTCATCGGCCAGGAACATGTCACCGAACCGCTGCGGCACGCCCTGGCCAACAACCGCATAAACCACGCGTATCTGTTCAGCGGACCGCGCGGCTGCGGCAAGACCTCCAGCGCGCGCATTTTGGCCCGGTCGCTGAACTGCGCGCAGGGGCCCACGCCCGACCCCTGTGCAATCTGTGACTCGTGCCGTGAACTCGCGCCGAACGGCCCGGGCTCCATCGACGTCATCGAGATCGACGCAGCCAGTCACGGCGGCGTCGACGATGCCCGCGACCTGCGCGAGCGCGCGTTCTTCGCGCCCGTACGTGACCGGTTCAAGGTGTACATCATCGATGAGGCGCACATGGTCACTACGCAGGGCTTCAATGCCCTGCTCAAGCTCGTCGAAGAGCCCCCGGACTTTCTCGTCTTCGTGTTCGCCACCACCGAGCCCGACAAGGTGTTGACCACCATCCGCTCGCGCACCCACCATTACCCGTTCCGGCTGATTCCGCCCGGCGCGATGCGCGCGCACCTGGAAGCAATCTGCGCCGCCGAGGCAATGGCCGTCGAGCCGGCAGTCTTGCCGCTGATAATGCGGGCCGGCGGTGGCTCGGCCCGCGACGCGCTGTCCATCCTCGATCAACTGGTCGCCGGCGCCGGACCCGACGGCGTCACCTACGCCCGGGCTGTCGCCTTGCTCGGAGTCACCGACGGCGCCCTTCTCGACGATATGGTCGATGCGCTCGCCGCCGGCGACGCCGGCGCGGTGTACGGCACGATCGATCGCGTCGTCGAGGCCGGCCACGACCCGCGCCGCTTCGCCGCCGACCTGCTCGACCGCTTTCGCGACCTCATCCTGCTCGACGCGGTCCCTGACGCCGCCGCCCGCGGGCTGATCGACGCACCGCAGGACGCGGTGGCACACATGACTGACCAAACGCTACGCATCGGTGGCGCGACCGTGACGCGATACGCCGAGATCGTGCACACCGCGCTGATCGAAATGCGGGGGACGACCTCGCCGCGGTTGGTACTCGAGCTGCTGTGCGCGCGCATGCAACTGCCCGACGCCACGACCGATTCGGGCGCGCTGCTCCAACGGCTCGAGCGGTTGGAGCGCCGCTACACCGCTGCCGGGTCGCCCGAGCCAGCCGCCGCGCCCGAGGCGGCGGGAGCGATCGAGCGGGGCGGGGCAGCGGCCTCGCCGCGCGCGGGCGCCGCGGCAGCCAAGCCTGGCGCGGTGAGCCCCGCGACCGCACCGGGCGCGACGGCTGGGCCGCCGCGTGCGACCGCTCCGGCGCCCGAACGCGAGCCGTGGCCGACGCCGCTACCCCGCGTCGGGCCGGCGCCGGAACAGGCGACGGGGGAGGCAGCCTTAGCACCCGCACCCGCACCAGGTGCTGCACCGCCGGCCGCGGACCCCCCGCCAGCGGGCGCGCCCGGGGAACTGGACGCTGCCGCGCTGCGCAGGCTGTGGCCCGAGGTCCTCGACATCGTCAAGCAGTCCAGCCGCCGCACCCGCGCCTTGCTCGACAACGCCCAGATCACCGCGACCGCCGGTGAGCTCGTCACCCTGTCCGCTCCCGCGGCGCTGGCCAAGATGCTCTCCGATGACAGCAACACCTCGGTGCTGCGGGCGGCGCTTACGAAGGTCGTCGGCGGCAGCTGGCAGGTCACCGTCGACGGCGCCGGCGCGGGCGGCCAGCCAGCCGGAGATGTGTCGCAGCAAACCTTGCCGTCCAGCCGTGGGCCCGAGCCAGACCCGCGCGACGATACCGACGGCCCAAACGAACGCAGCGCGGCCGTAGACGCCGAAGGGGAGGCTCTGCGGTTGCTCCAGGACCAGCTCGGCGCCCGCCCCGTCGACGACGCCTGACCCGCACTGGATCACTCAGGTGTCGTGCGGAACGGCGTACATCGGGCCGCGGCCGCGAGTCGATCACCGAGCAGGCGGGGGCGGGACGGGGACGGTGGGCTCAGCGGCGCCCCTCAGCGGCCGAGGTAGGCCAGGATGCCTGCCGCCACCGCAACGGCGACGCGTTGCCGACCGGCCGGCGAGCTTTGCAGTGCGGCGTCACCGCCGTTTCGCATGTTGCCCAGTTCGAGGAACGTCGCGGGCACCGTCGCGAGGTTGAGCCCCGCCAGGTCGGAGCGCGGGAAGTAACCCGCCGAACCGAGGTAGGTGGACGTAGTCAGCCCCGAGCCGCCCAGCAGCGCGTCGTGCACCGCAACGCTCAGGCGGTGCGACTGGGCGGCCACGGCAGCCCCGGCCGGCGGTTGGCTGTCCTCGCACACGTGGAACCCGTGGCCGTCGGACGCCGCGCCGTCGGCGTGGATGGAAATGACCGCAACGACGCCCGGCTGGTTACCGATCGCGGCGCGTTCGTCGACGCACGGGCCTACGCCGGCGTCGTCCGGTCGGGTCAGGATGACGCGCACCCCACGTGCCTGAAGCAGGGCGCGCACCCGAAGCGTCACGTCCCAGTTGAACTCGTGCTCGGAGTAGCCGGCGTCAGTACTCGTCCCGGTCGTGTCGCAAGCCTTCGTGTGGCCGTAGCGATCCGAAGGCACCAGCCGGCTGATCTCGGCCGGGTGGGAGGCATTTGCGCCGTTGTGCCCGGGGTTCAGGGCGATCAGGGGGCCGGAGCCAGGCGGGAATGTCACCGGCGGTAGCGAAGCGGAGGGGTGGGTCGTGGCCGGGGGGGCGCTGGGCTGCGCCGTCTTCGGACCGATCGGGGTGCCTTTGGCGGTGCGCGGGTGCGTCGGCGTCGAGGATGGGGCGCTCGTGGGCGGCGCGCTCTCAGAGCTTGCCTGCGCACCGGCTGGCGTGCGCCGTTGCGTCGCGTGGGTGGAGGTGCAGCCGGTGAGCAGGGCGAGGAGCGCGGCCGCGACCACGACAAGACGGTGCATGCAACAAACCCTCGCACACCCGATTCGCCATCTGCCGCATGACGCCGCGGAGCGCGACCATCCCGGCCCTCGTTCGAACGTGGCGATGCGTCACTCAGGCCCGCAGGTGCCGGACAGCTACCCTGAAGGCTCGATGGACGTGAGGAGTACGGCGTGAGTTCGCGTGGGGGTAGCTTCGGTGCGCAGCCGAACATGCAGCAGCTGATGAAGCAGGCACAGAGGATGCAGCAGCAACTGGAGGCTGCGCAGGCCGAGCTCGCCCGCACGCAGGTAACCGGTACCGCGGGCGGCGGACTGGTCACGGCTACCATGCTCGGCTCCGGAGAGCTGACGGAACTGCGGATCGACCCCACGGTGCTCGATCCGGATGACATCGAGACGCTGCAGGACCTGGTCGTCGCGGCGGTGCGCGACGCCAGCCGGGCGGTCGGGGAGATCGCGGCCGTCACCATGGACCCGCTGACGGGCGGCGCCGGGCTCGGCAAGCTCGGCGTGCCCGGCCTGTGACCGCACCCGGGCGGGCGCTGCGCCGATGATGTACGAAGGTGCGGTCCAGGATCTGATCGACGAGCTGGGCCGGCTGCCTGGCGTCGGGCCCAAGAGTGCGCAACGCATCGCGTTCCACCTGCTCGCGACCGACTCGGTCGACGTCGAGCGTCTGGCGGCCACGCTGGTCCGAGTGAAGAACGACGTCACGTTCTGCTCGATCTGCGGCAACGTCGCCGAGGCCGAGCAATGCCGAATCTGCAGCGACTCGCGCCGGGACCCGTCGGTGATTTGCGTGGTCGAAGAACCCAAAGACGTCCTCGCGGTGGAGCGCACTCGCGAGTTCCGTGGCCGTTACCACGTGCTTGGCGGTGCGATCAGCCCGATCGACGGCATCGGTCCGGACGACCTGCGCATCCGGGAACTCCTGACCCGCCTGCGCGATGGCACGGTTACTGAACTCATTCTCGCCACCGACCCGAACCTCGAGGGGGAGGCGACAGCCACGTTCCTCGCCCGCCTGATTAACCCGATGGGCCTTACCGTCACCCGGCTCGCGAGCGGGTTGCCTGTGGGTGGTGACCTCGAGTACGCCGACGAGGTGACGCTAGGGCGCGCCTTCGCCGGCCGTCGCAAGGTTGACTGAACCATGACCGGACCGGCGCCGCGTCGCCACCGCGCGCTCTTCTGGGCGTCGATCCTTGTCGCACTGAGTGCGTTCGTGGGGGGCAGCCTGGTCGCCTACGTGACCTATGCCGAGACGGCCGGTCCCGACGGGGCGGTGAAGGCGTACTTCGCGGCACTGTCGCGGGGCGATGCACCCGCCGCACTGGGTTTCGGCGATCTGCCGGTCGGTGCGCGTCAGTTGCTCACCTCGACCGTGCTGCGCGCGCAGCGCAAGATAGCCCCGATCCGGCACTTCGAGATCGTCGGGACTGATCTATCGGGCGCCACCGCGACCGTGAGTGTTCGGTACGAGCTGGCCTTCGCCAATGGTGCGCAGCAGGTTACCGACGACGTGCGAGTCGTCCGACGCAGTGGATCCTGGCGGCTCAGCACCACCGCGGCATCGACCCGGTTGCGCCTCCTCCAGGCCAGGGATCGCGCCACCATCGTGGGTACCCGGATCCCGGACGGCCCGCTGCTGGTCTTTCCCGGCGCTGTTCCGATCACGTTCGACACGCCTTACCTGCGCCTATCCGCAGCGACGCGGGGCATCGAGCTTTCGGCGCCGGCCGAGACGCAGCTGACGGTGCAGGTCACCGCGATGGGCCGCACGGTCTTCGACGCTGCTGTCCTGCGCGCGCTGAACGGCTGCCTGTCCGGCGGCGCGGGAGCCGACCCGCGCTGCCCGCTGCCGGTGAATCGGGCCGTGCCTGGCAGCGTGCGCGGTTCGGTGAGTGCCGCGCAAGTGAGTCGCTCCGCCGTGCTGGGCCTGGCGGCGAGTGCCGCGGGTGTCGTGACCGTCTCGGGGAAGGTCACCCTGCGCGCCACCTACCTCGCGCTCGACTTCAGCAACCTGCCCGTCAAGAAGAGTGGCACGGCCACGCTCGCATTGACGGCCAGCGCATTCGCCACTGATCCGATCACGATCGAGTGGGCGCGGCCGTGAACCGGGCGATGCCGCACGTGGTGCGCCGTGCCCTCGCGGTCCTCGTCGCCGGCGTGTTGTTCGCGACGGCGGTACCGGCCCAGGCGGCTCCCGGTCCGCCGGACGCCCCCGAGTACTGGTTCGACAACTGGCAGATCACCCAGTTGTGGCACAGCGGCACGCGTGGGCAGGGCATCACCATCGCCGAGGTCGACACCGGCGTGAACGCGAGCCTGCCCGAACTCGCCGCGAACGTGGTGGCCGGCAAAGACTTCGGCCCGGGCGGCGACGGCCGTATCGACCGGGAGGTGGACGCCTTCGGCCACGGCACAGCGATGGCCTCCATCATGGTCGGGCACCAGGGACTTCTCGGCATCACCGGGCTCGCTCCGGACGCAAGACTCCTGCCGATCGCTGTGCCGCTCAAGGGGACCACGGATGCGGCCCCGGACGACCGGCTGGCCGAGGCCATCCGGTGGGCCGTCGATCACGGCGGCTAGATCATCAGCATGTCGCTCGGCGCCGCCCGCGAACCAGGCGGGGTCATCCAGCCCTGTCCCGAGGCGGAGCAGGCCGCGATCTACTACGCCCTCAGCAAGGGCGCCGTCTTGCTCGCTGCTGCGGGCAACCGCGGCCCGGATACCAATTCCGTCGAGGAACCGGGCGTGTGTCTGGGCGTCATCTCCGTCGGCGCCGTCGACGAGGCCGGAACCGTGGCCGATTTCTCCTCGCGGCATCGCTACCTCACCCTCACCGCCCCCGGCGTGAACATCGCGTCCCTGGGTCGGCGCCCTGGCTCGGCGTACTCCGGTGACGGCACCAGTCAGGCCACCGCGATCGCCTCCGCTGTGGTCGCACTCGTCTGGTCCAAGTTTCCGAAGCTTACGGGGCAACAGGTCGTTACGCGGGTGCTCGCGACGCTGGACCGGCGCACGACGTCCCGTGACCCTGGCTACGGCTTCGGGATCATCAATGCCTACCGGGCGGTGACAGACACGGTTGCTGCGAACTCGCCGAACCCCGTGTACACGGCGGTCCGCCCCTTCCTGGCCCGCGATCGGGCATTTGCGAAGACCCCGGCGGCCGGTCCTGCGCCGGCGAGGGTCACCCGCAGATCGACGGGCCATTTCTCGATCGGCAAGGCGCCGCGCCTGCTGGTGCCGCGGGTGCTGGCCGGCATCGCCGTCGCGGCTGCAGGCCTGCTCGCGCTGATCGTGCTCACCGTGGCGGCGGCCGTGCGGGGGCGCCGTCGCCGACGCGGTCGCCGACCTGAGATCAGCCCGAACGAGCAACTGCTCGCGCTGCCCAGCGCAGAGCCCGGCGGATTGGACAGCCCGCTGATCTGGCAGCACATCGCCGGCCCGAGGGACCCGCACCCGCCCGGCTGAGCGAGCCGGGCGGGGGTTGCTAGCGATCGGACTAGGACGCAGCGCCCTGCGACTGCCAGTACTCGTTCAGCGCGTTCTGCACCTTGGCCTCGAAGATGAAAATCCCGAGCAGGGGCAGGAGAATCCAGAGCCCGGTCGCGGTCGACACCTTGGCCTCTTGGCCGCCGCGTTGTCGGAGCTCGGCGACGTCGTGGGCCAAGAGGAACGGTGTGACGA
>JBHEMN010000163.1:0-26520 GCA_046262575.1 Jatrophihabitantaceae bacterium | reverse complement strand
GGCACTGCCTGCTCGAGGGAGTGCCCGGCGTCGCGAAGACCCTCGCCGTCGAGACACTGTCCCGGACCGTCACGGGGTCGTTCTCGCGGCTGCAGTTCACCCCGGACCTGGTGCCCTCCGACATAGTCGGCACCCGCATCTACCGACAGGGATCCGAGCGCTTCGAGACCGAACTCGGCCCGATCATGGCCAATTTCGTTCTGGCCGACGAGATCAATCGTGCGCCGGCGAAGGTCCAGTCCGCGCTACTCGAGGTGATGGCCGAGAGACACGTCACGATCGGCGGAGTGCAACACGACGTGCCCGAGCCGTTCCTGGTGCTCGCCACCCAGAACCCGATCGAGTCCGAGGGCGTCTACCCGCTGCCTGAGGCGCAGCGCGACCGGTTCCTCATGAAGATCGCCATCGACTATCCCACGGCGGCCGAGGAGCGCGAGATCGTGTATCGCATGGGTGTGGACCCCCCTGTTGCGAACGCGGTGATCAGCACCGTTGAACTGCAACGACTGCAGGCCACCGCAGCACGCGTGTTCGTGCACCACGCGATCGTCGATTACGTGGTACGGGTCGTCGTGGCCACCCGGCAGCCCGGCCGGCACGGCATGTCCGACGTCGCGCAATGGATTTCCTACGGTGCCAGCCCCCGCGCCAGCCTCGGCCTGATCGCTGCCGGGCGCGCGCTCGCACTGCTGCGCGGGCGTGACTATGTGCTTCCGCAGGACGTGTTGGACCTCGCCGTCGACGTCCTCGCGCACCGGATGGTCCTCAGTTACGACGCCATCGCTGACGGCGTTCCGGCGGCGCACGCGGTCCGGCGGATCTTGCAGACGATCCCCCTACCGCAGGTGGCGCCACGCCAGCGGGCCGGCGGTCCGGTCGAGATGACCTACCCGCCAGGCGAGATGGGCGCTCCGCCTTCGCGGCAGCCACTCGTCTACGGACAGTCGGCCCCGGTTCAGCAGCGGCCGTGGGGCGAGCGCTCGGCATGAGGCTTGCCGCCGTGCTGAGCGCTTCGCCCAGGGCTCGCAGGGGGCAGTGGTCCCACGGAGCGCTGCGGTGAGCGACTCGGTAAGCCCCACGCCGGCGCTCGACCTGGCAGCGGCCGAACCGCTGCTGCGCCGGCTCGAGCTGACTGTGCGCAACCGGCTCGACGGCCTGCTCCAGGGCAACTACCTCGGCCTGGTTCCCGGCCCCGGCAGCGAGGCGGGCGAGTCGCGGCAGTATGTGGCCGGCGACGACGTGCGCCGCATGGACTGGTCGGTGACCGCGCGCACCACCGTCCCGCACGTACGGCAGACGGTCGCCGACCGCGAGCTCGAAACCTGGCTGGTGGTCGATCTGTCGCCGAGCATCGATTTCGGAACGGCGCTCACCGAGAAGCGCGAACTCGTCCTCGCGGCGATCACGACCGTCGTCCACCTGACCGTGCGCGGCGGCAACCGGGTGGGGGCGCTGGTCAGCAACGGCGAACTGACCTATCGGATTCCCGCGCTGTCCGGCACCGCCCATGCCCGCCACCTGATGAAGCGAATCGCGGGGACGCCACGGGCTGAGGGCGCCGGCCGAACGGATCTCGCGACGCTGCTCGACTCGCTGCGCAGGCCGCAGCTGCGTCGCGGACTGGTCGCCGTGGTGTCGGACTTCTTGGAGAGCGGGGTCCTCGCTGACCAACCGTCGTGGGAGCGCCCGCTGCGCGCACTGTCCGATCGCCATCAGCTCCTGGGCATCGAGGTCCTGGACCCCCGCGAGCTCGAGTTGCCGTCGTCGGGGCTGGTCACCTTCGTCGACCCCGAGACAGGCCGTCAGCTCGAGGTCCAGACCTCCGATGCGACGCTGCGCCGGCACTATGCTGCGGCGGCTCAGGCGCAGCGCACCGCGATCGCGACGTCGCTGCGTCATGCCGGGGCCGCGCACCTGCAGTTGCGTACCGACCGTGACTGGCTCACCGACGTGGTGAGGTTCGTCGTCGCGCGCCGCCGCCTCGTGGTGGGCGCGGTCGGGGCAGCGGTGAGATGATGACATTCCTCTCGCCCGCCTGGCTGTGGCTGTTCCTTGCGGTGGGCGCACTGCTCGCCGGCTACATCTTTCTCCAACTGCGGCGCACCAAATTCGTCGCCCGGTTCAGCAACGTCGAACTGCTCGGCAGCGTCGCACCCCGACGGCCCGGCTGGCGCCGCCATCTCACGTTCGCCCTGTTGCTGCTCGGTCTCGCCGTTCTCACCATCGGAGCCGGCCGCCCGTCCGGCGCGGTGCGGGTGCCCCGGGACCGGGCCACCGTCGTCATGGCGATCGACGTTTCGTTGTCGATGCAGGCGACCGATGTCCTGCCGTCCCGGCTGGAAGCCGCGCAGCAGGCGGCGAAGAGCTTTGTCGACCTCTTGCCCGGGCGGATAAACCTCGGACTCGTCGCCTTCGGCGGCAACGCGAGCTCGCTCGTGGCACCGACCCTCGATCGCGACGTGGTGAAAGTCGGGATCGACGGGCTGCAGCTGCAGGAGTCCACCGCGATCGGTGAGGCGGTCTTCACCTCACTCGACGCCGTCAAGATCTTCAGCCAGTCGACCACAGCCAAGGGCGACAAACCTCCGCCGGCGCGCATTGTGCTGCTCAGCGACGGCGCCAACAACAAGGGTCGGTCTGTATCGGAGGCCGCACTGGCTGCCCGCAAGGCCGGTGTGGAGGTGTCCACGATCGCGTTCGGGACCGACACCGGGACGGTGACGGTCGACGGTCGCACGATCCCGGTGCCCGCCGACACGGTGACGCTGAGCCGGCTGGCCCGCGACACGGGCGGGGCTTACCACGCGGCGCACTCGGTGCAGGAGCTGCAGTCAGTGTACGCCGACATCGGCTCGCAGATCGGCTACACCACGCACCACCGCGACATCAGCTGGCGGTTCCTGACGATCGGCCTGCTGTTCGTCCTGGCCGCCGGTGGCACGTCGATGCTCTGGGCCGGCCGGTTGATTTAGTCGCCGACGATGCATCCGAAGCAGCGGAGCCGAGCAGGCCGAGCAGGGCGGCGGCCGTCGGCGGTGCGGACGACGACTTCGCCACCCGGGATCAGCGGCAGCCGCTGCTCGGCGAGGTAGGAATTCTCGATCTGGTGGGTGTCCGCGTAGTTGACCCCCGCCGCCAGCACCGCGAGAACCTGCTGGCCCTCGGCCGGCGTCGGATCCGGCACGTCACGCACGGTCAATGTCTCGGGTCCACCGAACTCGGTGATCTGGATTGCTCGCATGAACCCGCACCGTACCCGCGGGTAGCCCGAGCTCGGGCGGAGCCCAGCGACCGATCCGCTAGCGTGCGGGACGTGACCCGATCTGTGTTGGTGACTGGTGGCAACCGCGGGATCGGGTTGGCTGTGGCGCGTGCCTTCGCCCGCAACGGCGACCAGGTCGCCATCACCCATCGCGGCACTGGGGTGCCCGACGACCTTTTCGGAGTCCGCTGTGACGTCACCTGCGAAGCGGACGTCGACGGCGCCTTCACCGCGGTCGAAGCAGAGCATGGCCCGGTCGAAGTGCTCATCTCAAACGCCGGCATCACCGATGACACCCTGCTGCTGCGCATGAGTGAGGAGTCCTTTGCCCGTGTGGTCGATGCCAACCTCACCGGCGCCTACCGCGTCGCGAAACGGGCAACGGGTGGCATGCTCAAGCAGCGTCGCGGCCGGATGATCTTCATCTCCTCGGTTGTCGCGCTTGTCGGCGCACCGGGACAGGCGAACTATGCCGCGAGCAAGGCAGGACTCATCGGCCTGGCTCGCTCCATCGCCCGCGAGCTGGGCAGCCGCTCGATCACCGCCAATGTCATCGCGCCCGGTTTCATCGACACCGACATGACCGCCGAACTCACCGATGCCCGCAGGTCAGAGATCCTGTCCAACGTTCCCCTGAAGCGGTACGGGTCCCCTGACGAGATCGCCGGCGCTGCGCTCTATCTCGCGTCCGAGGCCGGCGCTTACGTGTCCGGCGCCGTGCTTGCGGTCGATGGTGGACTGAGCATGGGCATCTGACAACGGCAGCTGGCGACCGAGGCACGGAGGACCCCATGGGATTGCTCGATGGCAAGCGACTGCTGCTCACCGGCGTCATCACCGACGCCTCGATCGCATTCACCATCGCCAGACTCGCCCAGCAGGAGGGCGCACAAATCGTGCTCACCGGCTTTGGCCGGATGTCACTCGTAGAACGCGTGGCGAAGAAGCTGCCCGACCCACCGCCGGTCATCGAACTGGATGTCGCCAACGCCGAGCATCTCGACACGCTCGCCGATCGGGTGCGCGAGCACGTCGACGGGCTGGACGGTGTTTTGCACGCGATCGGGTTCGCGCCGGCGTCCTGTCTCGGCGGCGGTTTTCTCGACGCCCCGTGGGAGGACGTCGCGACTGCGGTACAGGTGTCGGCTTTCTCGCTGAAATCCCTGGCGGTAGCAACCCTCCCGCTGTTCGGCGAGGCCGGTGGGTCGATCGTCGGTCTGGACTTCGATGCTCGTATCGCCTGGCCGGCCTACGACTGGATGGGCGTGGCCAAAGCCGGCTTGGAATCGACGGCGCGATACCTCGCGCGAGAACTCGGTCCGCGCCGGATCCGCGTCAACCTGATCGCCGCGGGGCCCATTCGCACGTTGGCCGCGAAGAGCATCCCCGGGTTCCACCAGTTCGAGCAGGCGTGGAACGGGCGCGCGCCACTGGGCTGGGACAACAACGATGCCGAACCCGTCGCGCGCAGCACGCTCGCGCTCCTCTCGGACTGGTTTCCCGCGACGACCGGCGAACTCGTCCACGTCGACGGTGGCTTCCACGCGATGGGCGTCTGACTTTGGCCCCGTTCTCCGAAGCATCAGCGACAGCTGATGACCCGCCCCCGGCGGGGTATGACGCCTTCCTGCTGCTCTCCTTCGGCGGGCCCGAGGGCCTCGAGGACGTCATGCCCTTCCTGCGCAACGTCACCCGCGGCCGCGGCGTCCCCGAGGAACGGCTGGCCACGGTAGCCGAACATTACGAGCAGCTGCGGGGCGTCTCGCCGATCAACGCGAGCAACCGCGAACTGCTCGCGGCGCTGAGCGTCGAGTTCAACGAGCGTGGCATCGACCTTCCGTTGTACTGGGGTAACCGCAACTGGAAGCCCTACGTGGCCGACGCGGTGCGCCAGATGCGCTACGAACGCATCCAGCGGGCGCTCGTGTTCACTACCAGCGCCACGGCGTCCTACTCCGCCTGCCGGCAGTATCGGGGCGACCTTGCGCAAGCCCGCGCAGTCGCCGGGGCAGGAGCGCCGGAATTGGTGAAGCTGCGGCACTTCTTCGACCATCCCGGTTTCGTGACGGCCAACGCCGACGGTGTGCGCGGGGCGCTGGACACCCTGCCGCCCGGAGAGCGCGACGAGGCCCGGCTCGTTTTCACGGCCCATTCGATCCCGGTTGCCATGAACGACACGTCAGGCCCGCAGAGCAACGGGCTCTACGCCGCCCAGCAACACGAAACCGCGCGCCTCGTGGCCGAGGCGGTTCGGGGGGCTGACGCCGCGTTCGACCTGGTGTGGCAGTCCCGGTCCGGTGCGAGCGGCGTGCCGTGGCTGGAGCCCGACGTCAACGAGCACTTGCGCACGCTCGCGGCATCAGGGGTTAGCGCCGCTGTGGTGAGTCCGACCGGCTTCGTGGCCGATCATGTCGAGGTCGTGTGGGATCTGGATACCGAGGCACGCCAGACTGCGGCGGGGCTTGGCCTGCACTACGCCCGGGCGGCGACGGCCGGCACCCACCCCGCGTTCGTGGCCATGATCACGCAACTCGTGGAGGAACGGTTGCACGGCACCGAGCCCCTTGCGCTCGGTTCGCTGGGGGTATGCGGCGTGGACTGCCCGCTCGGGTGTTGCCCAACACCGAGCCGTGCGGCTGTCGCGAGTTGACGCGGCCTCGTCCGTACCGCGCCTAGTCCGCCAAGGCGTTGTAGCCGGCGACGCGGGCCCGGCGCACCGCCGTGGCGAGCGGGCGCAGCGCGTCGATCCGCGCCATGATGCCGGTGCCTTCGATCGCACCGCCCGTCGGATCCTGCGCTGCGAGCCCAAGCATGGCCTGGAGCCGCTCCGCCTGGGCGACGAGGGCCACGGCGCGAGCTGGAAAGCCCGGCGGCAGATTGAGCCGCTCGCCCGCTCGGCGTGCGTCGGGCATTACCTGGGCCGTGTCGGCTATGCGCCCCGCCACGCCAGCGGCTGACAAGGCGCTCGCCGACTCGCGAATCGCCGTGGTGAGCTCGTACTGCGCGTCGGCGACGCTCACGAAATCCACCGTCGAGGCGGCAACGTCGAAAGCCTGCCACCGGACGGTCGCAGGTGCGCTGCTCGGCGCGAACTCGACGACCGTCGGGACCAGGCCAAGGCTCATACCGCACACCGCCTCGCCGGCCTCCAGTGCTGCCCTGCCGAAATCGGCCGGGCCGGGCAGCCCCCGCACGTCGCCGGGGACGGGCAGCACGAGACGGACCGAGCCACCCGTGCGGCGCCAAACGATCAGCACGTCGCTCAACGGAGCGAGTTCAGCGGCGAATCCGCCTAGCCCCACGACCTGATGGGGCGCGTCGCCGCGTGCCGTGGCCCGTACTACCTCCTCGGATCCGACGCGGCCATCGAACCAGGCCGCGGTCCACGCGGCCAGCGGCCCGGAACGCAGACGACTCACCTGATCAGGCTAGAGCGCGCAAGACTTCGGGCCCGCCTATGCTGCCCCAATGCCACAACGACGATCGGCCGCCATCCGCCGCGCTGCCTCGGCTATCGACAGGTGGGACGTGCTGACCAGCGACCGGATCGCGAGGACGGAGTTTCCCGGGTTCCTCGATCGCGGTTTGCCACGCCTCACCTGGGCTGCCGACAAGTCCAAGCTGTGGATGGGCGTGGCGGCCGCCTTGACCGCGACGGGTGACCGGCGATCGCGTCGCGCCGCAGCCCGCGGGCTGGGTTCCATTGCCGTCGCCAGCTTGCTGGCCAACCAGGTGGGTAAGCGCGCGCTGCCCAGACGCCGCCCGCGCTTGGATGACGTTCCGATCCGACGCATCGCTCGCCACGTCCCGATTTCGAGTTCGTTCCCGTCCGGCCATTCCGTGTCGGCTGCCGCGTTCGCCGTGGCTACCGCGGTCGAGTGCCCGCCGCTCGCGGTGCCCATCGGCGCACTCGCGGGCGCCGTGATGTTCTCGCGCATCTATACCGGCGTGCACTTCACGAGCGACGTGTTGGCCGGTGCAACGCTCGGCGCAGCCGTCGCCGGGATCGGCGCCGTGGCATTTCCGGCGCAGCACGAGCAGGTGCGCAGGTCCGCGGCCGAGCCCGCCCGCCCCCAACCACCGCGGCCCACCGGGCAGGGCCTGATAGCGGTGCTCAACAACTGCTCGGGCAGTGCCGGGCAGCAAGTCATCGACGAGTTGCGCGCCGCGCTCCCCGACGCCGAATTGCTCGAGCTCAAGGACGACGACGACATCGTCGAGGTCATGCACAAGGCCGCCGCGCGCGCTGAGGTTCTCGGCGCCGCGGGTGGGGACGGCACCATCAACGCCGCCGCGTCGGCGGCGATGGCAGCCGACGTCCCGTTGCTGGTCATTCCCGCAGGCACGTTCGACCACTTCGCCAAGGACATCGAGATGGCCGAGCTGTCCGACGCGATCGAGGCGGTCCGCAGTGGACGAGCCGTGCGCGTCGACGTCGGCGACGCCTCCGGTAAGCCGTTTCTGAACACCGCGAGCCTCGGCAGTTACCCGGAGTTCGTGAGGATTCGCGAGCACTGGCAAGACCGGCTCGGGAAGCCCGTCGCCGCCACGGTCGCGATCATCACCGTGTTGCGCCGCTGTCCGCCATTGGCTGCCGAGGTCGATGGCGTGCCCCGCCGCCTGCTGTTGCTGTTCATCGGCAACGGCGACTACCGCCCCCGCGGGTTCGTACCCCGATGGCGGCGGTCCCTCGACGCCGGGCACCTCGACGTGCGCCTCGCCGACGAAGCGCGCGGCGGTTCGATGTGGCGCCTGGTCATGGGAACGCTGAGTGCCGACCTGTACACGAGCAACCGATACGTCGAGGTGCGGCGCCCCTCCGTCACCGTGAAGATCACCGGCGAGACCGGCTCGCTCGCCCGCGACGGCGAGATCGAGGATGCCCCGAGTGAAGTCACGTTTTCCGTGCGTCGGCAGGCCCTGACGGTTTACCGCGGGCCTGCGCGTACGGCCTAGCGTCGCCGTCGGCGGGCGACTGGGCGAAGCTCGGCGTCCCAAGCGCCCGATTCGGTGCCAGGATGGGCACATGCCCGCGTGGTTGATCTGGTTGATTGCGGCTGCCGCGTTCGCGGGGGCCGAGGCCTTCTCCCTGACGTTCGTCCTGGTGATGTTCGCCGGCGGTGCGGCCGCAGCGGCGGTCACCGCCGCGCTCGGCGGCCCAGCGCTGCTGCAGTTCATCGTGGCCATCCTCGCGACGGTCGCTCTGCTCGGAGTGGTGCGGCCGATTGCCAAGCGCCACCTCGCGATCGGATCGGGCGCACGTACCGGTACCGACGCGCTGGTGGGCAAGGAGGCGGTCGTGCTCAGTGAGGTCGACGTTCACAACGGCCGGGTTCGCCTCAACGGCGGCGAGTGGTCTGCGCGGTCCTTCGACCGCGCGCAGGTCTTGCCGGCCGGTACTGTCGTGCGCGTCATGGAGATCGCCGGTGCTACCGCGGTCGTATGGCAAGAACCAAGTTACTGAGGAGTTGACCGTCCATGGGTGCTGGCGTGATCGCCGCGATCGTCATCTTCGTGCTCGTCCTGTTCGCACTGGGACGGATGGTGCGCATCGTGCCGCAGGCACGCGCCGCCGTAGTGGAGCGCCTGGGCCGCTATGTCCGCACCGCGACGCCCGGGTTGACCCTGCTGTTGCCGTTCGTCGATCGAATGCGTCCGCTGATCGATCTGCGCGAGCAAGTGGTCAGCTTTCCACCCCAGCCGGTGATCACGTCGGACAACCTCACGGTCGCCATCGACTCGGTGATCTACTTCCAGGTCACCGATCCGCGCGCGGCCACCTACGAGATCCAGAACTACATCCAGGCCGTCGAGCAGTTGACGATCACCACGCTGCGCAACGTGGTCGGCTCGCTCAACCTCGAGCAGGCCCTGACCAGCCGCGACGAGATCAATACCAAGCTCCGGGGCGTGCTCGACGAAGCGACCGGGCCGTGGGGGATCCGGGTGGCCCGGGTCGAGATCAAGGCCATCGACCCGCCGCCGTCCATCCAGGACGCGATGGAGCAGCAGATGCGGGCCGACCGTAACAAGCGCGCCCTCATCCTCACCGCCGAAGGACAGCGTGAGTCGGCCATCAAGACGGCCGAAGGGCAGAAAGCCGCGCAGATCCTCGGTGCCGAAGGTCAGAAGCAGGCCGCGATCCTGGCCGCGGAAGCCGAACGGCAGTCTCGCATCCTGCGTGCCGAGGGTGACCGCGCGGCGCGTTACCTGACCGCCCAGGGCCAGGCCAAGGCCGTCGAGACCACCTTCGCTGCGATCCACGCTGCCAAGCCCGACCCCGCCCTGCTCGCCTACCAGTACCTGCAGACCCTGCCGCAGATCGCCCAGGGCGACGCGAACAAGGTGTGGCTGATCCCGAGCGAGTTCAGCAAGGCGCTCGAGGGCCTGGCCAAGCTCGGCGGCGTCGAGGGCGCGGATGCCTCGTGGCTGCAGTCCACGACCGCGGTCGGCACCGACCAGCAGGCACCCGGGCTCGACGCGTCGGACTGGTTCGACTCGAATCTGCCGCCGGCGCACGAACAGCCCGAGGCAATCGACCTGCGCGCCTCCGACCACGATCCAGAGTCCATCGAGGCGCACGCCGGGCTGCCGCCGGATGATGGGCCGGTTTCGCCCCTGCCCCCATTCGATCCGGCGGCCGGGATGGCGCCTGCGCAGCCACCGGAGCCCGCATACCCCCCGCCCTACCCGCCGCCGCCCGGGCCGCCCTCGCAGTAGGCGCAGGGGAGTGACCGCAACTAGAACCCCGTCGCGTTCCACGGCGGCAGCGCAGTGGCAAACATCGCGTCGGCACGCAGCAGTGCGCCTGAGCTCAACTCCTCGACACCACCGGCGAGTGAGAGTTGCGCCAGACTGAAGCCGCCGAGGTAGATCGAGGCGAGGACGCGCTGGGAAATGCGCAGGTCGGCGCCGGCCGTGGTGGGGCGGCACTCGGCGCCGTCCTCGCTCGCATCGAGCAGGTAGGTCCCGCTTGCGTAGCCGCAAGTGTCGTCGTCGACCACCTGGAGGACGAGCCGGCCGGTCGATGAGTAGCCGCGCGCTGACAGCACAGCGGGGATGTCGAGCAAGCGCAGCCAGAGATCGTCCCCGACAGAGGTCTGGCGCAGCGCGCGCCCGTCTGCGAGCACCCACCGGATCGACTCGTCGACGGGACGCCTCTCGAGGGTGACTTCGTCGACCAGGTCGAGGCCGGCCAGGTAGGCCCAGAGATTGCGGTAGGCCGCATCACTGGCGGCAACGAGGTCGCCGACGGCGACGGCACCCAGCTGGCCATTGAGGGCGCACTCTCGAGTGGCATGCCAGGACAGCAGTCCGTCGGGCCCCTCATCGTTCTCGTGGACGACGTACTTGAGGGGCTTGCCGTGATAGACGGGCCGGTAACCGTCCACCCCGAGGCGCCGCGGCCACCATTCGCCACGGCGATCGACCTGCCCGGCCCGCAGTGGACGCGCTGCGGCGAAGACCGCTGGTGCGATTCCACCGAGCTCGCCCGGATCCATCTGCCGGACCGAACCGGAACCGTCGGGCGCGACCAGCGCGCCGGCCCCGCGGGTAGACAGCGTGTAAGTGGCGCTCAGGCTGGCCGGCGAAAAGCCGAACCGACCGTAGATGGGCCATTCCGCCGCGATCAGCATGCTCAGCGGGTCGTTGCGCTCCTTGGCCGCGCGCAATGAGTCCGACAGCATCTGCCGCAGCAGGCCCCGCCGGCGATGGGTGGCGCTGACGGTGACTGCCGTGAGCGCGTCGGCCACGAGGTCGACGGCGCGGGTATCGGCTCCCGGAACGGTGATCGAGCGCTCCTCGGTGGCCAGCGTGGCCACCCATCTGCCGTCGGCGCGAGCACCCCAGCGCCGCTCGGCGCACCAGTCACGGCACCTCGCTTCGACGTGTCGGTCGAACATGTCGCCCTCGGTCTCTTCGAGGAACGTGGTGGTCAGCGACGTCAGCCACGGCCGCACCTCGTCCACGGAGACTGGGTTGACGATCTCGATGTCACTCACGTGCGCTGACGATGCCAGTTCGATGGCAAGGTGTCAGCCGGGTTTAGCGGCTTTCTCGGCCGACCGCGGTAGAGCCCTCAGATCCAGCTGACCCGGCCGTGCAGGTAGAGATAGCCAATGAAACTGAGCGCATCGAGCAGGAAGTGCGCGACGATGAGCGGAAGGACCCGGCGGGTGCGCTGGAACCAGTAGCCGAAGATCAGACCCATCACCAGGTTGCCCGCGAATCCCCCGAAGCCCTGGTAGAGGTGGTAGCTGCCGCGCAACACCGCGCTCGCGCCCAGCGCGCGCTGATTCGACCAGCCCAACTGCCGAAGCCGGGTCAGCAGGAACCCCACGACCACGATCTCCTCGGCAAATCCGTTCTGGAAGGCCGCGAGCAGTAGATAGGGGATGCGGTACCAGACATCCGGGAAATCAACGACGGCGAGTGTGGCATTCAGGCCGAGCTCATGGGCCGCCCACACCAAACCGAGTCCCGGCATGCCGATCAGCGCGGCGAAGACGATGCCCTGCGTGGCCTCGCGCCACCGGGTGCGCAGGTCGAAGCCGACGCCGAAGCCCCGCCCACCCGGGCTACGGGCCAGCAACACCAGGGCCAGCAAGGCGGGGGCCAGCCCGTTGAGGAGGTCGGCGAGGTCGTCGGCCAGATCGAGCAGGGGATAGGTCGTCTTGGTGCCTCGGACGACGATGGCCGTCGTATTGCCGATGCCGCCGGTGAGGGTGATCTCGGCCCGGATCAAGTAGAGCAGCGCGTACAGGCCGGACATGCCGAGCGAGACGCCCAGGACGGCCAGGACCTCCAGGCCGGGGCGTTCGCGTGGCGCCGCGGGCGGGGCGCCAGGCACAGCGTTCTGTGGGCGGGCTTCGGAACGCTGACTCACTCGGACAGTGTGCCCGAAACCGCTATCCGGACCGTGGCCCGCCGAGCGAGACGTTCGCGCAGGCGGCGCATGTCTGAGCTGGGACGAGTCCCACCCGCATCAGGCCGGCGAATACCGTGCATCCGACACAGAACGCGAAAACCGACTCCAGCGCGGCCGCGGTAGCGATCAGCCCGACGAGCGCGAGCGCTGCGGTGTCCAGGCCGAAGCCCCAGTGCAAGACGACTGCGGCGAGCGACATCGTGGCGCCTAGCGCCTGTGCGAAGCGCTTGGGCGGTCCGGCGACGAGCTTCTCGTGACCGACACGGGGGGCGACGACCCGGGTGGCCAACTGCCCGAGGGGGCTCAGGGTGGGCCCGGTCAGTACCCGGGCCACGAAACCGTAGGCGAGCACAGCAGTGAGCCACAACCAACCGGTGCCGAGCGCCGTGCTGAGCACCAGCGTGAGCAGGCTCAACGCCAGGACGCCTGCCGCGACAGTGCGAGCAGCCACCTCGTTGACGGGGTTGGGGAATCCGTATATGGCGCGTGGCATGCGGTGAATCGTAGGTGTCTGCAAGAACGTGCCTCCCGCTGTGCCTTCCTCAGTTCTCGTCGAGCACGGCTTCCACTTCTAGCGTGATCGCGATCTTGTCACCCACGACCACCCCGCCACCGTCCATCGGCATGCTGATGTCGATGCCGAAGTCGCGTCGGTTGATCTGCGCCGTGGCGGAGAACCCCACCCGCTGGCCGCCGAAGGGGTCCGCGGTGAATCCGTTCAGCTCCAGGCTCAGTGGCACGGCCTTCGTCACACCGTGCAGCGTGAGCTCACCCTGCACCGTCCAGGCGTCGCCGTCGGCCAGGACGGCCGTGGACCGGTAGGTCATCGTCGGGTGCTGCGCAACGTCGAAGAAGTCGGCGGAGCGGATGTGGCTGTCCCGCTGCTCGTTACGAGTGCTGATCGAGTCCATCGTGATCGAGGCGGTGACGCTGGATTCGGTCGGCACTTCGGCGATGACGATGGTGCCCTCGAAGTCGGTGAAATGCCCGCGCACCTTGCTGACCATCATGTGCCGGACGCTGAAGGACACTTCGGAGTGCACGGGGTCGAGGTGCCATGTCCCGGTGCGATACCCGGGGATCGTAATGCTGGCCGACTGAGTCATGAAACCCTCCTTGGGTAGGTCAATCGATCTTCAGCCAGGTTTAACCGGGATAGCTGGGCGACTATTCCTGCCGCCCTCGAACAGTGGCAACCTTCACGTCCCACCCTCACCGAACTTGGGCGCCAGCGGGGCCTACGGTCCGCCCGTGTCGGGTCCGGCGAGAAAGTCGCCGCCGGCCGGGTGCTCGTCGACGATCTGACAGTAGGTGGTGGCCACGAGGCCCCGAACTAGCCGCCCCGATCATGAAAACGATGCCCTACACTGAGCCGAAGAAGGGGCGAACGGCACATCCCTCCCGTGCCGCCGCCCCTTCTCTATGCTCGCGCCAGCCCAGGCGTTGTCACCGAGGTCATCGGGGGGGCCTGGAACCGAACGGTGCCTCCTGACGAATTTCCAGACACGGGGCCGGATGAACCGGTCCTTGCAGGTCATCGCGGAGGTTCTTACCAGTGACACGCCGACAGATCGCAGTCATTGGCAGCGGCGTCGCCGGCCTCACCGCCGCCTACGTGGTTCAGCGCGATGCCGATGTCACCCTGTACGAGGCGGCCGATCGTCTCGGCGGTCATGCCGACACTCACGACATCCCTGCCGCCGACGGGCGGCTGCTCGGCATCGACACCGGGTTCATCGTGCACAACGAGCGCACCTATCCCCTGCTGCGCAGGCTGTTCGCCGAACTGGGGGTGGCCACCCAGGAATCGGACATGAGCATGTCGATCTCGTGTGGCGGCTGCGGGCTGGAGTACGCGGGCGGCCGAGGGTTGTCCGGCCTGCTGCCCTCGGCGCGTACTGTCTCCAACCCGCGCTACCTGCGGATGCTCGGCGAGGTGATCCGCTTCCATCGGCGGGCCCGGGCCGTGCTCGAGCGCGAGGACGACGGTCAGACGGTCCGCGAATTCCTGGCAACGGGCAACTTCTCCCGCTACTTCGTCGCACACTTCATGACGCCGCTCATCGCTGCGGTCTGGTCGACCGCACCCACGCGCACCGGCGATTACCCCGCCCGGTATCTGTTCGCGTTCCTGGCCAACCACGGGATGCTCAGCGTCACCGGCGCACCGACCTGGCGCACCGTCGTGGGCGGCTCGGCGCGCTATGTCGAGCGCGCGGCGAAGGGCCTGACGTCCGTGCAGACGTCCACGCCGGTCCGGTCGGTCACCCGACTCGCGGGCGGCGTCGAGATCCGCGACAACGCCGACGGGCGGGCCGGCTTCGACGGCGTCGTCATCGCCACGCATCCTCACCAGGCACTGGCCATGCTCGCAACCCCGACGCCCGCGGAACGCGAAGTACTCGGCGCGATCACCTACACGGTCAACCCGGCTGTGCTGCACACCGACGTCTCCCTGCTGCCCCGCACCCCCCGGGCGCAGGCCTCCTGGAACTACAGCCTGCCGGCGTGTGCCGCGACTCCGACCAACGTCCACCTGAGCTACAACATGAACCGCCTCCAGCGCCTGGATGCCGACGAGACCTACGTCGTCACGCTCAACGGCGAGGCGAGAATCGACCAGAAGACCGTGCTCGACCGGATGAGCTACGAGCACCCGGTCTACACCTCAGAGTCGGTCGGCGCCCAGCAACGCCTGCCCGATCTCAACGACGGCGTCATCGCCTTCGCGGGTGCGTACCACGGATGGGGCTTCCACGAGGACGGTTGCCGCTCCGGTGTCGCGGCGGCCGCCAGCCTGGGGGTGCCGTGGTGAGGGCCTCGCTCTATGACGTGCAGATCGCACACGTGCGTGCCGAACCGGTGCGCCATGAGGTGCGCCATCACAGCTATCAGTGGTTCGTCGACCTCGACGACCTACCGCGGCTGCCGCTCGGGCTGCGTTCCCTCGCCCGCTTCGACGCGAGCGATCACTTCGGCGATCCGGACCGGACCATCCGCGCGAACGTCGAGGACTACCTCGCCGCGAACGGCATCGACCTCGGCGGCGGTTCGATCACCATGCTGGCCAACGCCCGTAGCTTCGGCTACGTCTTCAACCCGCTCTCGCTGTTCTGGTGTCACGACCCTGACGGCGAACTGGTCTGCGTCATTGCGGAGGTGCGCAACACCTATGGCGGGCGGCATTGTTACCTGCTTCGTACCGACGACGCCGGCCGGGCCGAGACCGAGAAGGAGTTCTACGTCTCGCCGTTCTACCCGGTCGACGGCTTCTATCGGATGAGCGTGCCGGAACCGGGGGAGCGGCTGGCGCTGACCATCACGCTGCACCGGCCCGGGGGGCAGACGTTCACGGCGTCGGTTCGCGGCGTGCGCCGTCCGGCCAGACTTCGCACCGTGCTCGCAACCGCTCTGCGCAGTCCTCTTGAGACCTGGCTCGTGCGAGCCCTCATCACCAAGCACGGTATTGCCCTGTGGCGTAAGGGAGTGCCCGTCGTGCCCCGCGCCCGCAACCAGGAGGACCGCATGCCCACCAAGCGCACCGTCGCCGAACAGCTCGCTGCACTCATCCGCGACACCGTCGGCATTGAAATGCCGGTGCGGCTGCGCGCCTGGGACGGCAGTGAGGCAGGCCCCAGCGACGGGCCGGTGCTCATCATCCGGTCTCGCCGGGCGCTGCGCCGGCTGCTCTGGGCGCCCGGTGAGCTCGGGCTGGCCCGCGCGTACGTCACCGGCGACATCGATGTCGAGGGTGACTTGGCCGACGGCTTTCGGCGCGCGTGGCAGCTGGCCCGCGCACGCCCACAGAGCGGCATCGCACTGAGCAGGCGCGCCAAGGTCTCCGCTGTCTTTGCCGCGGCCCGGCTGGGTGCCATCGGGCTCGCGCCGAAGCCACCGGCGTCCGAGGCGCGGCTGACCGGCCGCCTGCACACTCGCAGCCGTGACCGGGCCGCGATCTCGCACCACTACGACCTGTCCAACGACTTCTACCAGTTGCTGCTCGACGAGACGATGGCGTACTCGAGCGCGTACTTCACGGCGCCTGACCAATCACTCGCCGACGCCCAGCGCGCCAAGCTGGACCTGATTTGCCGCAAACTCGACCTCAAGCCCGGCATGCGACTGCTCGACGTCGGCTGCGGCTGGGGTTCGCTGATTCTGCATGCGGCCGAGCACTACGGGGTGCTCACGACGGGGGTCACGCTCTCCGCACAGCAGCGCGACCACATCGCCAAGAGGGTCGCCGACCGTGGGCTGTCCGACCGGGTCACGGTGCGCCTGCAGGACTATCGCGAACTGGCCGGTGCGGGTGAGACGTTCGACGCAGTCAGTTCGATCGAGATGGGCGAGCACGTCGGCGAGGAGCAGTACCCGATCTACGCCGGCATCCTGTTCGGTGCGCTCGCGCCGACCGGTCGACTGCTGTTGCAGCAAATGTCGCGGCGCGCCGACACTGCGCCCGGCGGCGGAGCCTTCATCGAAGGCTATATCGCCCCCGACATGCATATGCGCCCACTGCCGCAAACGCTCGGCTTCCTCGAGCAAGCCGGTTTCGAGGTACGAGATGTCGAGGCAATGCGTGAGCACTACGTCACGACCGTGCAGCGCTGGATCGACACGTTCGACGACAAATACCCGCAGTTCGTGGCCCTGGTGGGCGAGGAGGTCGCCCGCGTCTGGCGTCTCTACCTCGTCGGCGGTGCACTCACCTTCGAGGAGGGCCGGATGGGTGTGGACCAGATTCTCGCGGTCAAGCCGACCTCCGAGGGCGCCAGCGCGATGCCGGCGACCCGTCCGTGGACGGCCGATAGCCTGTAGCCGTGAGCGGATTCTCGACCACCCCGTTCCTGCAAAGCCTGCCGTGGGCGGCAGGGGCGGTGCTCCTCGTTCTGGCGGCAACGTTCGTCACCTCGAAGATCGCCCACAAGCACAGCGTCATTGACACCGCCTGGGGTCTGCTCTTCGCGGTGATCGCGGTGACGGCATTCATCTGCTCGTCCGGGCAGGGCGACCCGGTGCGTCGCTGGTTGCTGCTCATCCTCCCCGTGCTGTGGGGCCTGCGCCTGGCGCAACACATCGGCCGGCGCACCGTCGGCAAGCCGGAGGATCCGCGCTACGCCGAGATGCTGTCGAAGGCGAAGGGCAACCCCGACCTCTACGCCTTGCGGATGGTCTACCTGCTGCAGGGACTCCTCGCGCTGCTGATCTCGACCCCCATCCTGGTTGGTGACTTCGAACGCGGCCCGGTGTGGGGCCTGGCCTGGGCGGGCGTCGCGCTGTGGTGTGTCGGGGTGTTCTTCGAAGGCGTCGGCGACCGGCAGATGGAGCGGTTTCGCCGTGATCCGGCCAACCAGGGCAAGATCATCGACATCGGCCTGTGGCGTTACACGCGCCACCCCAATTATTTCGGCGACGCCTGCATGTGGTGGGGAACGTTCCTGATTGCCGCCGAACGCTGGCCCGGCGTTCTGACCGTGTTCGCCCCGGTGCTCATGACGCTGTTGCTGACCAAGGGCTCCGGTGCCCGCATCCTGGAGAAGCACATGTCCAAGCGGGAGGGCTGGGATGCGTACGCCGCGCGGACCAGCGGTTTCTTCCCGCGACCGCCCAAGAAAACTTAGGCGGCGTAGGAACCTCGTAGGACGCTCGTTCCGCTGAAGGTGTAGGTCGACGCGTCGACACTCTGCACGCTCACCTGGATGTGGTTGTAATGGGTTATCAGAGCTGACGGCACGGTCAGGGTCGACTTGCCGTTGTTGCCGATCCACCCGATCGGCTGCATCTCGGTCGCCGCGTCGTTGGTCAACCACACCTCGTAGCGCTTGTTGGCGGCGAGTTTCGGCAGCGAGGTGGCATCGAGGTTGAGTTGATGATCACCGATCAGGGTCGCCTTCGCCGGCACGGTGCCCTGGTCGTAGGCGGCCAGGGCGATCGGCCGGCCGCTCGGGGTGGACCCGTTGCTCTGGTGCTGGACAAGGACTGTGGATCCGGTCCCGATCAGAACGCCGGCCGCAACCGCAGCCACCGCGTACAGCGGCCGCCGCGAACGACGCGCTGCCGGCGGAGCGCTGGCTGCCTCGTCTCGGACTCGCGCGAAGATCGCGCTCATGTCCGGCAGGGCGGCGTCCTCGTCCGTGGAGGCGTGTTCCCGCGCAGGGCGCGCGACGATCTCGGGCGCGAAGCGCTGGGCGGAGGTGAGAGAGGCGTGGGCGACGACGGCGGAGACGAGTTCCTGCTGGCAGTCCTCGCAGGCCCGCAGGTGCGACGCGGCGAGTTGAACGACCTCGCGGGTGGCCTCACCGGTCAGCAGTCGGGGGAGCTCGTCGGAGATGTGGCTGGTCATTACTGCTCCCGGGTGTTCTCTATGAGTCCGGCCATCCGCTGCAAGCCGCGCGAGGTGCGCGTCTTGACTGTTCCTAACGGTATGTCCAGGGCGACGGCGATCTCGGTCTGGGTGTAACCCTCGAAATAGGCGAGTTCGAGCACTTCCCGCTGCAGTTGCGGCAGCATGTCGAGGGCGGTACGGACCTCATCGGCCCACACCAGGCGCTCGGCGACCTCGCGGCCATCGTCCCCGGTGATCTCCCGCATGGAATCCAGCGGAACTACGACGTCGCGGCGCTTTCGCAGGTGATCTATGGCCCGTTTGCGCGCGATGCCCAGCACCCAGCCCCGCAGCGAGCGGTCCGGGTCGTAGCGCTCGTGGACGCGCCACACCTCGTAGAAAACCCGCTGCATGACGTCTTCGATGTCCGGTTGCGGGACATATCGCGCCAAGTAGGACATAACCAGTGGACCCAGGGTTCGGTAACACTCCTCGAGTGCCTCCGGCTGCCCCTGATTCAGGCGTTCGCCCATATCGGCGAGAGCGGACTCCACAACCCTCATTCGTAGTGCATCCAGCGTCCGGTTTCATCGCGCAGCGCGGTTCGTACCGAGACCACACCCGAGCCTTGTCCGGTTCGGCAGGGTAGGCAAGCTAAATCGACGGCCAGCCGCTAGTCGGCCGCGGGCACGATGCGCCCGCGCACCTCGCCCAGGCCGATCCGGCCATGACGTCCGCGGGCGCTAGCCGTGATCACCACCTCGTCGCCGTCCGCCAGGAATGCCCGCCGGGTGCCGTCGGCGAGGGTCAGCGGCTCCAAGCCGTTCCAGGCGAGCTCGAGCAGGCTGCCCCATTCGGTTGCCTGCGCGCCGCTGACCGTGCCGGACGCGACCAGATCGCCGGTGCGCAGGCTCGCCCCGTTGACGGTCAGGTGCGCCAGCAGTTGCGGCATCGTCCAGTACATCGAGGCGAACGGGGGGCGGGAGATGACCTCGCCGTTCAAGCGCACCTCGAGGGCAAGATCCAGAGCAGGCGAGCCGGACTCCTCGTCGAGGTATGGCAGCGGCCGCGGGTTACGCGGCGGGGCCGATGTCCAGACGTCCGACAATGCGTCCAGTGGCGTGATCCACGCCGATATCGAGGTAGCGAATGACTTGCCGAGGAATGGCCCGAGCGGCACGTACTCCCAGGCCTGAATGTCACGAGCCGACCAGTCGTTGAGCAGACATATCCCGAAGACGTGCTCGGCGAAGTCCTTGGCGGCCACCCGGGAACCCATTTCACTGCCGGTGCCGACCACGAAGGCCACCTCGGCCTCGATGTCCAAGCGGCGCGACGGGCCGAAGCTGATCGACCCATCCGCTGCGCGCGCTTGGCCGGCGGGACGGCGGACCTCAGTGCCCGAAACGACGACCGTGCCCGCTCGGCCGTGGTAGCCGATGGGCAGGTGCTTCCAGTTCGGGGTGAGGGCGTCGCCCTCCGGACGAAAGATCCTCCCGACGTTGGTGGCGTGCGCCTCCGAGGCATAGAAGTCGACATAGTCCGCGACGGCGAACGGTAGCCGCAGCCCAAGCTCGTCGACGGGCGCCAGCATCGGCTCGATCACCGAACGGTGTGCTGAGTCGGTCAGCCACCCGGTGAGTTCCGCGCGGACCCGCCGCCACGTCGGACGGCCGGCGGCCAGGAACGCGTCCAGCGCGCCGTTGCCGAACAGCGCGGCGTGCGGGCTCGCCGTTGCCGCGCTTGCCGCGGTCAGGTCCAGCGCCCACCGGCCGATCCGGGCGACGGCGAACCGCCCGCCGTCCGCCGCCTCGGCCGAGCCGAAGGGCAGGTGCTCGATGCCGAACGGGTCGTCATCGGCGAGCTCGACCCAGCAGGTCACGGCCCGGTCACCAGGCCCATCGCGGTGAGATCGCCGACCGGATCGGCCACGCTGCACGTTCCGAACGAGCCGAAAAGGGCGCGGGTGGCCGTCACATCGGCGCTGCTGAACTCCACGACCCGGCGCAGGATTTCCTGGCTGTGGCGTTCGCTCCGGACAGCTGCCGTCGTAGCGGCGCTGCCCGTCGAGGCGGCCACCCGGGCGGCGAGCGCGATGTTCAGGAAGCCGTGGTGTTCGAGCAGCGTCGCAGGGTCGCGATGCCGCACGGCGTGGTGCAACCCCGCCGTGCACTTGAACGCCAACCGCTCGGCGGCACACCGGACGATGGCCACCGCGAGCGCCGCCTCCGGGCAGAATGCGTCGACGGTCGTGCCGCCGGTGCGTAGCTTGAGCCGGAGGCCTTGGGCGTTGAGATCGTGCACGGCGTCCTCGGTCACCCTAGGTGCGGGAATCTCCACGAACACCGGCACCCGCGTCGCCGTCAGCGGTGCGAGCGCCCGCAGTACCTCGGGTAAGCGGTGGTAGCCGATCGACACTTCGAGCGCGGCCAGCCGCAGCCGCTCACACGAGCCGATGGTGTCGAGCGCCTTCGGAACCGCCTCGATGCCGTCCGGAACCACCACGGCCACTTCGATCAGCGCGACCGAGCACCCGGCGGCCTGGTCGTCCAGCTCGCGCAGCCGGCGGGCGTTGCACACGAACGGGCCGACCATGTCCGCATACCACGACAACCGGTGGCCGGCGTGGCCGCGAACCGCGTTGGGCATGGGCAAGGAAGCGGGCGGGAACAGAGCTGCGTCATCGAAGAGACCCTCGAAGAGCGCGGCCAGGACGGCCCGGGTCACGAGTCAGATCCGTGGCGCGACCACGACCAGGCGTAGGCGCCGTCATCGCTCGCAGTGCCGGCCTCGCCGAGACGTAGCGGCCGGAACGTGTCGACCATGACGGCCAACTCGTCGAAGTAGACCACGCCGATGCTGGCTTCGTACGCTCCTGGCTGCGGACCGTGCGAATGGCCGCCCGGATGCAGCGAGATCGAGCCCAGGCCGATACCCGAGCCCTTGCGCGCTGCGTAGTCCCCGCCGCAGTAGAACATCACCTCGTCGGAGTCGACGTTGGAATGGTAGTAAGGCACCGGGATCGACAAGGGGTGGTAGTCGACCTTGCGCGGAACGAAGTTGCAGATCACGAAGTTGTTGCCCTCGAAAACCTGGTGCGCCGGCGGCGGTTGGTGCACCCGCCCGGTTATCGGCTCGAAGTCGGCGACGTTGAACGTGTAGGGGTACAGGCAGCCGTCCCAGCCCACGACGTCAAACGGATGGTGCGGCACGGTGTGGATCGTGCCGGCGATGGCACCCGGCCCGGACCCGCGATGCTTGACGTACACCTCTACGTCGGTGCCCTCGGCCAGCAGCGGCTGCGCCGGGCCGTGCAGATCGCGCTCGCAGTACGGCGCGTGTTCCAGGAGCTGCCCGAACCTGGACAGGTAGCGCCGGGCCGGGGTGATGTGGCTGTTCGCCTCGATGCAGTAGGCGCGCAGCGGGGTGTCGCCGGTGGGCAGCCAGCGGTGGGTGGTGGCGCGGGGGAGCAACACATAGTCGCCCGTGCGTGCGGCCAGCGCGCCGAATACCGTCTCCACGACGGCCGAGCCTGATTCGAGATAGACACACTCGTCCCCGACGGCGTTGCGGTACAGCGGCGACGCCCCGGTTGCGACGGCGTAGGAGATACGCACGTCATCGTTTCCGAGCACCAGGCGGCGTCCGGTCACGATGTCAGCGGCGGCACCGGCGGCGAACAGATCGTGCAGTGTCAGGTGGCGCGGCAGGAGCGGTTCGTTGGGCACGGTTGCCTGGTCGGGCAGGTCCCAGGCGCGCGCGTTCGCCAGCGCTGACGGGATCTCGCGGTGGTAGAGCAGCGACGAGTCGGAGAAGAAGCCCTCCTCGCCCATCAGTTCCTCGTAGTACAGCCCGCCGTCGGGACCGCGATGCTGGGTATGCCGCTTCGGCGGCACGCTGCCGCGCTGCTGGTAGTACGCCATCGCGCTTCTCCTCGATCGGCCATGCAGTCGTCACTCGCCGGGTACGTGCAGATCTTCCCACTGGCGCGCGAACGTGACCGGCCGACCGCCGGGGGATCGGGTGAACCGGACGGCGAGCTCGTCCAGGGCGGCGTCGGTGCGGGTCGGGGCGTGATGGGTCAGGACCACGGCGCCGACCCGGCACTCGTCGGCGAGGCCGAGGACCTGCTCGATGGTCGCGTGCCCGTAGGCCCGAGCGACGTCCACCTCTGCCGCGAGGAACTGCCCGTCGTGGACGAGGACGTCGGCTCCCTCGATCAGCCGGCGGGCCGAGGCGAGGTCCGCCGAACTGGTGCTGCCATGCACGGCGTGGTCAGGCAGGTAGGCCAGTGACGAGCCGTCCAGTTCCACGCGGATGCCAAAGGCCGGACCGCCCTTGTGCGCTACCCGGGCCACGGTGACGGTGCCGTCGACTCGCCCTTCGGTGAGCGGCAGGAATCGCCACTCGCCGAGCAAGCCGTCGGGACCGATCGGGAAGTGTGGCGGCGAAAATCCTCGCGCCAGCAGCGCTTCCGGATCATCACCGGGCGAGCCGACAGGGACGTAGAGGCTCACGCGCGCCTCCGTGCGATCGACGGCTCGGCAGAACGGCAGCCCCTGCACGTGGTCCCAGTGCAGGTGGCTCAGCACGATGGTGCCGGTGAACGCTGCGCCGTCCAGCAGGTCCGGCAGGGCGCTGAGCCCGGTCCCCGCGTCGAGCACCAGGTGCGGTACGGCATCGTCGTCGGCGTACACCGCCACGCAACTGGTGTGGCCCCCGTACCGGACGAACTGCGCCCCGGGTGCGGCCGTGGAGCCGCGTACCCCGAGAGGAACCAGTCTCACGACGCGGTCGGGCCGTCCGACACCTCGCGTCGATGTCCCTGCGCCAGTTCTGCGAGGGCATCGCGGTCCAGCGCATCGGCCGGTGCCTCGGCCACCCGGACCGAGGTCAGCGCGGTCAGCGTTGCGGTGCGGGCAGAGGATTCCAGAATCGCGCGCTCGCCGATGACGGCGCCGGGGCCGAGGTCGCCGAGCTTGTTGCCGTCGACGCTCACCTCGAGCACGCCGTCGAGGATGAGGTACAGCGTGTCACCGGGTTGGCCCTCTTCGGCGAGTATGTCGCCGGGATCCAGTGACCGGAACTTCGGTTTGCGCGCGCCGTGCATGAGCAACGTCGACATCTCTCGTTCCAGCGCCGTCTCGGCCGCTGCCACTACGACCGGCGAATCCTGCTCGCCCCACGGCGTGGCCGTCCACTTGGGCTGGCCGAGCCACTGCTTCCAGTCCGCAACGCCGGCCTTGAGGGCCAGGTCCCCGCGGTGGTCGTAAACCCAGTGTCGCGGGAACGGGCTGGCCCCGATGAGCTCGGGGACGGCACGACCGTCAGAGTGCAGGGTCAGTCGCAGCGTCGTCCAGACCAGGGGTGACTGCATGCGGAAGAACGGCGGCTTGCTGATGCGACGCGGCAAGGGAAGTGCGGTGCGCCCGCCCGTCGTCTGGACGAAAGCGACACTGCCGGGCGACACCTGCGGCTCGGGGTTGATGTCGGGCATGCGCACCGCGGCGAACGTCGCGTCGAGTGGACCCACGCGGACGGTGGTGGCGCCCATGACCACACCGCCCTCGTGGCTGGACTCGACGACCTCGTCGCCGTCGAACTCGGCCCAGGCGTGCAGCTCGTTGGCGAAGCGGAAACCGTCGGCGTCGCGAAGCGCCGCGAGGTCGTCGAGGTGCGCCGGTGGCGGGGCGTCATAGTGAATCAAACCCGTTGCAAAGGTCGCCTTCATGACGCCCTCGATGGCTTCGGACGGAATCCAGGACAGAGACGTGACGCTCGATTCGACTCGCATGCCGCAGACGCTAAGTCTGTGTCCCGTCAGCGTCAAAGGCGCCACCCTGTGTCCGCGGGGTGGCCAGCACCCCGATGTGACTCGTCCTGCCCACCTTGCAGCGTCGGGGCGGAGGGGCGGTAATGGACCCGTGCAAGCCGTCACGGTGCTGCTCGCCGACGACAACCTCATCGTCCGCGAGGGAGTTCGCGCGCTGCTGAAGCGCGATCCCACGCTCGAGGTCGTCGGCGTGGCCGGCGACTACGACGAGCTGATCGCGCAGGCCATCGCCCTGACCCCGCAGGTACTCGTGACCGATATCCGGATGCCACCGACGTTTCAGAACGAGGGCATCGAGGGCGCCAAGGAGGTGCGCAAGCGCTTCCCCGGTACGGGGGTCGTAGTGCTGAGCCAGTACGACAGCCCCGAGTACGCCGTCGAACTCTTGTCTGCCGGTGCGGCCGGCTACGCCTATCTGCTCAAGGACCGGCTGGCCGATTCCGACCAGTTGGCCCGGGCGATCCGCGAGGTCGCCACCGGCGGTTCGATGCTCGACCCCGAGATCGTGAAGGCACTCGTGTCACCGGCCCGTTCGGAGGGAGCGCTCAGTGACGAGCAGGAGGATCTGCTGCGCCAGGTCGCCGAGGGCCGGCCGGTGAAGGCGATCGCCAACTCGATGGATCTGCCGGCCGAGGCGGTCAACGACCAGATCGAGCAGCTGTTCCTGTCCCTTGCCCGGGGTGCCAGCGCCGGGCAGGCAGACGCCCTGAAGCGACTGCGCAGCCTGCACGCGGCGATCCTCGACCGCGAGGAGCAGGGCCAGACGCTGTCGCGGCTGCTCCCCGGCGGCCTCGCCGACAAGCTGCGCGCCGACAAGGGCGCGATCGACCGCACGGAACGGATGACGGTCACCGTGCTCATGTCGGACGTACGCGGCTACTCCGGGATCGCCGAACACGCCGACCCGGCCGTGCTCGCCGGCCAACTCAACGCGCACCGCAGGCAGATGAATGCTGCAATCCTGCACGAAGGAGGGACGGTCATGCAGTACGTGGGGGATGCGGTGATGGCCGTGTTCGGCGCGCCCAACCCGCAACCCGACCATGCGGCGTGCGCGGTGCGGGCGGCGCTCGCCATGCACCGGCTGCAGCGGGAACTGGATGTGGAGTGGGCCACGCAGGGTCTGTCGCCGTTCGGCCTGGGCATCGGTCTGTCGAGCGGTGACGTCGCCGCGGCGATGCTCGGCAGCGCCGAACGGCTCGAGTACACCGTCGTCGGCGACACGGTAAACCTCTCCCAGCGGTTGCAGGACCTCGCCCGTCCGGCCGGCATGACCGTGGCCAGCGAGGCGACGGTGCAGCTGTGCCCGGACGGCTGGCCATGGCAGTCGCTCGGTGCTTGCGACGTCAAGGGTCGAGAAGCGCCGGTCATGGCCTATCGGCTGAGTAGCGAAGTTCAACAACTCGAACAGGGGAGCAGTTCATGAGCGCGGTGGTTCAGAGCGAGACCGGCCAGACGCCGGTCGGAACGACGGCCGTGCGCCTGCGTGGAGCGCGACGGACGTTCACGGCCGAGCTGGCGCCGGTGCGTGCGCTGCGGGGCATCGACCTCGACGTCGCCGACGGCGAGTTCGTCGCCGTCATGGGCCCGTCCGGTTGCGGCAAGTCGACGCTGCTCAACGTCATCGCCGGCCTCGACACCGTCGACGACGGGACGGTGGAGGTCGCCGGGCAGCGTATCGACGGCCGGGACGAGAACTGGCTGGCCAAGTTCCGTCGCCACCACATCGGCATCGTCTTCCAGTTCTTCAACCTGCTGGACGGCGTCAGCGCACTCGACAACATCGTCCTGCCCGGTGTCCTGGGCGGGATGCGGCGCAAGGCGGCGGAGTCGCGGGCCCGCGAGCTGCTCGATCTGCTCGGGCTGGGCGATCGGTCGCAGCAGGTGCCCGCTGTGCTGTCGGGCGGGCAGCGCCAGCGCCTGGCCATCGCTCGTGCGCTCGTCAACTCGCCCACGCTGCTGCTGGCCGACGAGCCCACCGGTGCGCTGGACAGCGACGGCGGGATCGAGGTGCTGGAGCTGTTCCGGCGCCTGCACGACATTGAGACACCCGTCGTCTACAAGGGGCGGATGTGGAACCCGGCACGGGTCGACGAGGTGGTCGTCACCCGCCGGCTGGCCAGTCAGAACCACAAGAAGGTCGGCGACCCGATCGTCATCACCCTGCCCTC
>JBHEMN010000162.1:0-8666 GCA_046262575.1 Jatrophihabitantaceae bacterium | reverse complement strand
CGTTCTGGAATGGCGCGCGGGTGCGCTCGAGCAGGTCAGAAGTGATCTTCTGGAACTCGGCTCGCGACAGCGACTCGTCGAGGAACAGCGGGTTCTTCTCGGCGTCCTGAGTGATGTAGGGCAGGTTGATCGAGGTCTGCTGGTTGGACGAGAGCTCGATCTTTGCCTTCTCGGCGGACTCGCGCAGCCGCTGCATGGCCATCTTGTCTTTCGTCAGGTCGATGCCGTGCGCAGCTTTGAACTTGTCGGCCAACCAGTCGATGATCCGTTGGTCCCAGTCGTCGCCACCGAGGTGGTTGTCGCCACTGGTGGCCTTGACCTCGATGACGCCCTCGCCGATCTCGAGCAGCGACACGTCGAACGTGCCGCCGCCGAGGTCGAAGACGAGGATTGTCTGGTCCTTGTCGCCCTTGTCCAAGCCGTAGGCGAGCGCGGCGGCGGTGGGCTCGTTGACGATTCGCAGCACGTTCAGGCCTGCGATTGTGCCGGCCTCCTTGGTGGCCTGGCGTTGCGCGTCGTTGAAATAGGCAGGGACGGTGATCACCGCGTCGGTGATCGGCTCACCGAGGTAGGACTCGGCGTCGCGCTTGAGCTTCTGCAGGACGCGGGCGCTGATCTCCTGCGGGTTGTAGGTCTTGCCGTCGATGTCGACCTTCCACGCCGGGTCGCCCATGTAGCGCTTCACCGAGCGGATGGTGCGGTCGATGTTGGTGACGGCCTGGCGCTTGGCGACCTCGCCGACCAGCACCTCGCCGTTCTTGGCGAAGGCCACGACGCTGGGCGTGGTGCGCGAGCCTTCGGAGTTCGCGATGACCTCCGGTTCGCCGCCGGACAGAACCGCGACGACGGAGTTGGTGGTGCCGAGGTCGATGCCGACCGCTCGTGCCATGGGTGACTCCTCTGGAATGATCTGATGTGGTGAGACCGTCAGCATGCTGCTCGGACGTGTCCTTCTGTCAAGATAACTGAGCCGGGTGGGCTCAAGTTCCCGAGTCCCAGTGATGTGCGCCACAGCGAGCAAAGGACTGCGCCGGCGCCCGACCGGCTACCCGGCTGTCCGGCGAGCGACGGGCGCGCGGCAACGGCCGCGGGGCGCTCAGTGGAAGATGTTGGTCACGGTGCCGCCCAGGATGTAGTCCCCTGCAGCCGTCGTGATGATGCTGGTGTAGCCATAGCCGTCATCGAAGACCCCCGCCAGGTCGCCCGAACTCCCGGCCGCGGGAACAGATTGCGCGCGCAGGAACTTCGACCACCGCACCCGGACACTGAACGTGCAGGCGCACGGCACCCGGATTGTCAGGTGCGACTGACTGTAATCGAGCACCGTCTGCGGCGGCGCCACGATCGGAACGGGGTCGGCGACCCGGAACAGCGTCCAGTCGCTTCCCGACCAGACCTTCGTCAGGTATTTCAGCGGGGCGCCCGTGACCAGGGCGAATTCTGAGGACTTGTCGTGCTTCGACATCGGCACCGCGACATAGCCGACCGAGTTGTTGTCCAGCCAGATCTTGTACGACGTCGCGTCCAGGTCTGGGTTCAGCAAGGTCTTGTTCAGCGCGTTGTCCTCCTGCGTCTCCCAACCGCGGGCCAGCATCGCGTGATCGAGCAGGGCCTCGTAGGCGGCGTGAGCCCCGCGGGTGACGATCTCGACCCGGTAGTTCGCCAGCCCGTTGAGCTTGTCCAGTTCGGCGGCCAGCGGCGTGTAGTAGGACGTGTGTGACACCGGGCGGGTGGCAACGCGCAGGTCGGACACAGTGCCGTCGGCGCCCAACAGCACGATCGGGACGGTGGACAGCAAGGCGATCCACAGTCGTCGACCGCTCGTCGCCACGACAGCGACCGGCAGGCAGAACCACGCCATCCGAGCGAAGTTCGAGCCCAGCCCGTTGGGGACGACGGTCAGGACCAGCGCCGCGGCGATCGAGAGGTAGATGACTGTGCGCAGGTACGCCGGTGGCCGGGCGAACAGGAACAGCACCAAGCCGGCGACCGTCTCGGCGCACAGCGGGTAGGAGAAGTGCTCAGGACCGGGTGTGCCGAACGCGAGCGCGACTACGCCGAGACCGACGGCGACGGTCGCTATGGTCATGGCGCTGATCGCCCGGTGTGACCTGCTCTCGATGAACGAACCGGCGACGCCCAAGGCGAGGAACGCTGCGGACACGGGGGACGTGAAAACGCACAGCAGGGTCAGCGTGATGGCCGGCATCCGTCGCTGGCCCTGCAGAGCGAGCAGGGCGGCCACGGCGAACGCGCAGCCGACGATGAACGGGACCCGGCCGCTCCACAGGTTGAGCCCGGCGGCGGCGCTGGCCGTAGCTACGCCGGCCAGCGGGTAGCGGCTGTCCTTGAGCAGCAGCGCGCACAGTGGCGTGATCGACACCGCAGCGAGCGCGCCGACCAGTTCCGCGGTGAGCAGGGCCGACAGGTACGGGGTGAGCACTGAGTAGTTGCCCGGCGTCGAGCCCCCACCGAACCAGGAGAACCAGTACGTCAGGCCGACGCCGTGCTCGGCAGCGTTGGCCCGCGCCCGCGCCGCCCACAGGTCGTTGACGCCGGGGCGGATAATCATGAAGGCGATTGCGTTGAGAAGTGCGGCGGCGCCCGGCAGCATGGACAACCGCCAAACTCCGGCCGGCTGGGGGCGTGCAGGGGCCAGCATCCGGTCCTCTGATCGTTCGAGTACGGCTGCCACGTCATCGATAATCCCACAAGCGGGAGCCGCGGCGCCCGGATGCTCACGGATCACACCGTGGCCGAGCTGGGCAGACACCTCTGCGTCTGTGCTACGCACCCCGTTCAGGGATATCGTCGCCCGCATCGTGCGGGAGAGTCCCGGGGACCATGGGAGTTGCCATGCAGGTTCAGCTTCGCCACAATCCGTCATTCACCGTCGCCCGCTGCGTGCTCGCGCCCGGGGAGCCGCTGCGCGTCGAGGGCGGCGCAATGATCGCGATGAGCGCAGGGGTGACCCTCACCGCGAAGGCCGAGGGTGGCGTGATGGCCGGGCTCAAGCGCAGCGTCCTGGGCGGCGGCTCGTTCTTCGTCACCCCCTACGTCGCCCCCAAGCAGGGCGGGTGGGTGGACGTCGCGGGCGTGCTGCCCGGCGACACGGTCTCGATCGACGTCACGCCGGAGCGGCCGTTCTTCCTGCGCAGGGGCAGCTGGATAGCCAACTCCCACGCGGTGGAGATCGACACCAAATGGGGTGGGATGGCCAACCTGTTCGGCGGTGAGGGCGGCTTCGGCTTTCGGGCCAGCGGCCAGGGCGAGGCGCTGGTCAGCATCTATGGCGCTGTCGACATCATGGACTTGGAGGCGGGCGAGCAGGTCACGATCGACACCGGCCACGTCGTCGCCTACGACCTCAGCATGCAGTTCACGATGCGCCGGGCCGTGGAAGGACGCACCATCCAATCGCTGAAGTCCGGCGAGGGCTGGGTCTTCGACTTCTTCGGGCCCGGCCGGGTGCTGCTGCAGAGCCGCAACCCGGAGGCCTTCGCGCAGTGGGTGGGCGAGGTCGCGCCCGGGCAGGCGCCGCGTGAGGGCCTGGGCGGGGTGGGTGGCATCGCCGGCGGTCTTGGCGGCATGTTCGGACGCTGACGCTCACTGCCCCCACAATGGGGTGATCGCGGCGGCGAGCAGCCGCCCGACGTCGCCGAACACGTGCCGACCGGCGTCGACCACGACCCGACCATCGACGATCACGGTGTCGACGTCGGACGCCGTGGCGGCCAGGATCGCCTGCCGCGCCTCGACTCCGGCGGTGCGCGGGGTGTCCAGGCGCAGCGTGGTCAGGTCCGCGCGGGCGCCGGCTTCGAGGTAGCCGGCGTCCGTCCAGCCGAGGCTGCGCTGCCCGTCGGCGGTCAGGGCCGCAACGAGCTCGTCGACGCCGAAGCGCCCCCGCCGCAGGCTGGCCAGCCGCTCGTTCATCTCCAGGCCGCGGGCCTCCTCGAGCAGGTCGATCACCGCGTGCTGGTCGCTGCCGAGCGTGATCGGTGAGCCGGCGTCCCTCAGGGCGCGGGCCGGCCCGATGCCGTCTGCGAGGTCACGCTCGGTGGTCGGACACATGCTGGCGAACGTGCGCGAACCGCCGAGCTCGGCGATGTCCTTGGCGCATAGGTGGGTGGCGTGGACGGCGCTGGTGAGCGGCCCCAGCGCTCCCGCGTCGGCGAGCAGTCTGGTCGGGGTGACCCCGTAAGCCTGCTCGCACTGGTCGTTCTCGGCCGGCTGTTCGGAGACGTGGACGTGCAACGGCTTGCCGTGGGCAGCCGCTACGACCGTAGGCAGCTGTTCGCGCGGGACGGTGCGCACCGAGTGGATGGCCGCTCCGATGCGCAGGTGCGGCGCGGGTTCGAGGGTGGCCATCCGGCCCGCCCAGCTGTCCGCGTCGCCGTCCCCGAATCTCGCTTGCCGCGCACTGAGCGGCGCAGGCCCGGTGGGGCCGAGTCCGCCGGCCAGGTAACAGGTATCGAGCAGGGTGAGCCGGATGCCCGCTTGGCCTGCGGCCTGCACCAGCGCATGGCCCATGGCGTTCGGGTCCGCGTACCGCGCGCCGCCCGGCGCGTGGTGCAGGTAGTGGAACTCGCCCACACTGCTGACACCGGCCAGCGCCATCTCGGCGTAGGTCGCGCGGGCCAGGGCGAGGTAGCTGTCTGGGTCGAGCAGGGCGGCGACGGCGTACATGCGCTCCCGCCAGGTCCAGAACGTGCCGCCGTCGTCGTGGGTCCTGCCGCGCAGGGCTCGGTGGAAGGCGTGGCTGTGCGTGTTGGCGAAGCCCGGCATTGTCAGGCCGTCCAGCGTCCGGTCGCCCGAGCGGGCGCACTGGCCCGGCTCGACGGTGCTGAACCGGCCGTCGGAGACCGTGATCCGTACGTCGCGGGCCAGGCCGGTCGGCAGCCAGGCGTGCGGCGCAAAATAGGTCTCGCTCACGGCAACGGATCCGGCGTCGAACGGCCGACGCGCCGCAGCCCGAGCGCCTCGATGAGCGCGTCCACCGCGGCGGTGGTCTGGCTCCCGCAGGCGCGGACGAACTCCAGCGGCGCGCCATACGGGTCGGCGATGTCGTCGAGCGCAGGCCCGGCCGCAGGAGTGGCGGCGCGCCGAGCGGCGACTTGGGCCACCCGCAGGTGTAGGTCATCAGCGCTCGGCGGCTGGGGCAGCGGTCCTAGCCCGGCGCCGAGGCGGCCGAACTCGCGCAGCGTGAAGCTCCGGCCGAACGCCCGGGGGTCGGCTTGCCGGATCGCGGCGCGATGCGCTGCCTCGGCGGCCAGGATCAGGTCCGCGCCCGCGATGAGGTCGGGACTCAACCGCTGCCCGCGGTGCTCGTCCCCGTTTCCGCCGAGGTCGCGCAGCACGAGTGCGGACGGCCCGTCCATCTCCCAACCGGTGAGTCCGCCGGTGCCGGCGCTCACGGTCGCCCACGGGCCGGCTGGGTCGGTTCGCGCGCGGAACAGCCGTTCGGCCATCGGCGAGCGGCAGATGTTCCCGGTGCAGACGAACAAGAGGGTGAAGGTCATCGTTACGGTCCGGCGAGTTCTGCCAGGACGCTCGCGAGCGCACCCACGCCGGCCAGACAGTCATCGCGCTCGGCGAACTCGGCCGGTGAGTGCGACACCCTGGTCTGGTTGCGGACGAACAGCATTCCGGTCGGGATTCCTGCTGCGGCAAGGATCCCCGCGTCGTGCCCAGCGCCGGTCGCGAGTATCGGCGGCTTGCCGAGAGCCGACGCCAAACCCTGGCGCAGGTCAGCGTCGAAGGTCACGGCCTCGGTCCAGGACTCCTCGGTGAACACTGCACCGACATCCTCGGCCAGCGCCTCGAGCTCGGCGACCACCGCGCGCACATCGGCCCCGGCCGGACCCCGCGCATCCACCCAGGCGGTGACCAGCGAGGGTATGGCGTTCACCCCGTTCGGTTCGATCCGCACCTTGCCGCACGTCGCCAGGGCGCCGTGTTCCTGCGCCGCAGAACGCGCGGCGAGGATGAGCCGCGCATAGGCCAGCGTCGGATCGACGCGGTCGTCCAAGCGGGTTGTCCCGGCGTGGTTGGCCTCCCCGGCCAGGTCGACGCGGTAGCGCCCGTGCGGCCAGATCTCGCTCGCAACCGCGACAGGTTCGTCCAGGTCGACCAGGCCCCGGCCCTGTTCAACGTGAAGTTCGACGAACGAACCGATCCGGCGCAGCGCCTCGCTGTCGCGGCCGATGTCCGTCCGGCGTCCGGCGCTCGTCAGCGCCTCGGCCATCGTCACCCCGTCGGCGGCGCGCAACGCGAGCGCTCGTTCGGGTGCCAGTGCGCCCGTCAGTAGGCGCGACCCGGCGCAGGCGATGCCGAACCGTGCGCCTTCCTCGTCGCAGAAGTTGACGACCCCGATTGGGCGCCTCGGCGCGAAGCCCTTCTCGCGCAGGGCATCCACGGCCGCGAACGCCGAGACGACACCCAGCGGGCCGTCGAACGCACCGCCGTCCGGAACCGAATCGAGGTGGCTGCCGGTAGCGACGCCCGGCCCGCTGTCGGGATCACCCCACCATGCCCACTGGTTGCCACAGCGGTCGATCGTCACGTCCAGACCGCGCGAGCAGGCTGCCGCGCTAAACCATTCGCGCAGGTCATGGTCGGTGCGGGTCCAGGCGAAGCGTCGGTAACCGTTGGTCGCGGGATTGCGGCCCACCCCGGCCAGTTCGATCCACATGCCGTCGAAACTCACCGCGCCAGGGTGTCATGCGCCCCACCCGTACAGCGGCCCGGGACCGCGTCGCTCCCGGGCCGCTGCACTGCGAGGAAACCTCAGCCGAGGCCCACACTGGCCAGCCATGCCTTGGCCACCTCGTCCGCGGGCATCTTGTCGTTCTGCACCTTGCCCACCAGGACGGCCAGAGTCGCCGTGTCCAGCTTCGCGGAAACGGCGTTGGCCGCGTCGGCGATGGTCTGGGTCATCTTGGCCTTGGTCACCAGCGGCACGACGTTCTGTGCCGCAAACATGCTCTTGTCGTCGACCAGCGACACGAAGTTGTTGGCCGCGATCGACGGGTCGGTCGAGAAGATGTCGGCTGCGTCGATCGTTGCGTTCTTCAGGGCCGTGACCGAGATCGAGCCCCCCGGCTTGAGGGCCGTGAACGTGCCGAAGACCACGCCATAGACGCTCTTCAGTGCAGGCACACCGTCGGCTCGGGTCTGGAACTGCTGTGGTGCGCCCAGGGTGAGCTTGCTCGCCACCGCGGCCAGGTCACCGATGTTGGTCAAGTGGTACTTGTCGGCGGTGTCCTTGGTAACGGTGATGGTGTCGTTGTCCTGCGCGGCCGACGGGTTCAGCACCGCCTGGGTACTGGGCACCGCACTCTCGAGTGCGGTGTACACGTCCGCTGGGGACTTGGCCGTCGCCTTGGTGTCGATGAAGTCCAGGATCGAGCCGCTGTACTCCGGTACGAAGTCGATCGAGCCGTCCTTGAGCGCGGCGAGATACTGCGCCCGCTCACCGATGAGCAGCTTCTTCTTCACGCTCACGCCCTTCGCGGTCAACGCGTCGGCGTAGATGTCGGCCAGGAGCTCGTTCTCGGGAAAGCCCGCCGAGCCGACCGTGATCGACCCGGAACCGGCAGGGTAGGTCGCAGTACTGGTGGGCAGCGGAGCCGCTGATGATGCCGACGGAGCCGACGAACTCGGCGTCGATGACGAACCGGCTGATGAGCTGCCGACCGAAGGCGCGGTCGACTTTTTCGAGCTGCCACTACTCCCGCAACCCGCCAGAGCCATCGATGCCCCCAGCACGGCCGCCGGGATGAGGTAGATGCGCTTCATTGTTCTCCCTGTGTTCTCTGAGGATTTCGTCCCTGCGCCGAGCCGTCCGCTACGGCCTCACACCCCCGCCAACCTCGTCCCGACGACACTGCCGTCGGGAGCCTGAACACCAGTCTTGGTGGCGCGATACCGCCCGGAAATTCCACGCGAGACGACAACGCGTTGGACGATGACGAGCGAGATCTCGGACACCAATGCAAGTGCGGCCACCACGAGGCCGGCCCCGAGCATCGCGGGATAGCCGGTGTGCGGGTCGTTGATGACCTGCGCCCCGTTGATGATGTACGAGCCGAGCGCGCCCAGGAACGGCGCGTACGCGGCGATCGTCGCAGTGGCGATCACCTGCAGCACGGAGCTGCGCAGGCCGGAGAGGATCAGCGGCAGCGCGCACGGCAGTTCGACCTTGCGCACCACCTGCGCGCCGGTCATCCCCATCCCGCGCGCGGCGTCGCGCGCAGCCGGGTCGACGTTCTGCACGCCCGCATAGGTATTGGTGAGGATCGGTGGGATTGCCAGCAGTACCAGCACTATCTCGACCGGAATGAGATAGGGCAGCGAACCGCGGTGTTCGACCACCCCCGGAACGGACTGCAGCAGGTGGATCTTCGGCGAGAGCCAGACGACAAGCAGCACGACCAGGCCGAGCGACGGTACGGCGCGCAGCCCGTTCGCCAGGCCCCCGACCAGGAATGCCCCGCGCCCGGTGTGGCCGACCAGCAGGCCGATCGGCAGCGCGATGAGCAGGGCGATCAGTACCGCGACAACCGTGTAGACCACATGCTGGCGCAGGTGGAACAGCAGGCCGTCGGGACCCGTCCAATTCTGCGGGTCGTTCAGCCAGACGATGACCTGGCTCAACGGCGGTCGGG